>RFII01000054.1 GCA_003695265.1 Candidatus Woesearchaeota archaeon
ATATTATTATTAGAATAAGATTTTTTCATTAAAGAAAGGTTTATATACGATTTAATACAAAATGAGACTTAACAAAATAATGAGAGGTGCAAAAAATGTTTGAGCGCTTAAAGTTATCAATGCACATTGGGTCTTCTAAACGCATGGCTAACAGAGTGAAGCACCTTGTAAGACATGTTGCTCATGAAGTTCATAAATTAGAGGGAATAGACAAAGAAATTTCTGAAAGGATTGCAAAAGGAGATGTTGATGGAATAAGGGACATGTACTTGAAATTCCTTGCTGAGTGCGGACATGAGGAGGAAGACTTGGCAAAGATGAAGGAAAACCTCTTTGTGGTTGAGCACAGGACAATAAAACACATAGAGGAAGTTGAGCAAAGGCTTGCAAGGCTAAGAAAGAGCAACAACTTAACTGAAGAGCAGCGTCAGCAAGCAGAGCAGGAACTTAAGGAGGTACACCAGGCTTTCTCAAGAATTGTTGATGCGCTGAGAAGAGAGAAATGGAAGGCGCGCGACTTGAAAAGACAGCATGAGCGCTTCAGGGACAAAACCATCTTGCCAAACGCCTTGATATTCCACACATTAAGGGTTTGCTCAAGGCATGAAAAGCGCGAGGCAAGAGACGAGCAGAAAGAGGCAAAAAGGATTCTTGACGAGCTTCATGATATTATGAACGCTCTCGAGCAAGGCGCACAGCCTAGCGAAAGTCCTGACCAGGAAAAGAAAATTCATAAGGGAATGAAACCAGAGGATGTTGCCAAGCTTTTCAAAAAATTAAAAGAAGATATTCAGAAGTACGAGCACGTGATACTTGAGGAGTTTAAGGACGCAATAAAGATGGAGGATGAATTAATAGTGCTTTCGTTCAGGCTTCTTGACATGAATGAGGAAGAGATAAAAAAACTTCATGAGTTATTGCAGCAAGGCTTCCCGAAAAGCATTGCTGATGAGATAGACAGGAAAGAGCGAGAATTCATAAACAGCCTGCAGGAAGAGGCAAGAGAGGAATATAGATATGCAAGAGCTTTGTTTGGAGAAGCGCATTAACAAATATTAACAAAAAGGGTAAAAGCAACAGATTATTTGCAAGTAACAGAGCGCATTATTCTTGGATTTTTTGCAAGGTACTCGTCAACTTCTGCTTTTGTTTTGCCTTCTTCTGCGCCCTGCTCGTAGAAGTACTGCTTGCAGTCATCAACTGAGGAGCAGCTAATCTTCATAGGAGCAAGGATTGTTTCAGTAGTCAATTTTCCTGAAGAAGAATCATAATTGCTCATTTCCGCTTGTTTATAACATTGCTTATCTAAAACAACTTGGCCAGTTATTTTACCACATCCAGCAAAAACAATTAACACAATCAAAAGCATTAACGTTAGTTTCATTTTACAGAGGAAGAATAATTGAATATTTATAAATGTTTTCTTGAACCCGAATCAGCGAGCAGGGTTCAAGGGGCCGGGCCACTTGTAAAACATTATTTATGGTAAAGTCAATTTTGTTGAGTTAAAAAATAATAAAGATTTTTAGTCCCGCCCACACCACCCCCTCAACACCAAAACTTACCTCACACAAGTTGAATTAACCTTATTTACTAACATTTTAAATACCAGAACACATTCCCCAAAAAAAATGTCAAAAGCATATTATGATGAATTGATTGGCACTTTAAAAAAAAAGAAATTATCTAAGGAGCAGATTTCTAAGCTAAAAGTAAAGCTTTGCAGCAAGCACAAACTAAAGCAGCCACCAACAGATATTGAGGTCATGATGCAAGCAGATGAGAAGGACCTGAAAATTCTGCAAAAACAATTAACAACAAAGCCAACAAGATCCGTCTCAGGGGTTTCAGTAGTTGCTTTAATGACAAAACCAATCAAATGCCCTCATGGCAAGTGCGTTTACTGTCCCGGAGGTCCGGGATCAGTGTTTGGGGACGTGCCTATGAGCTACACTGGAAAAGAACCAAGCACTATGCGCGGCAAAAGAAACAATTACGACCCTTACTTAATGGTGTTTAACAGGCTTGAGCAGTACGTTGTCATGGGGCATAGCTGCGACAAGGTTGAGCTGATAATTCAGGGAGGAACATTTCCAAGCTTCCCAAAAGCTTATCAGGAGGATTTTGTCAAGTACGCTTTTAAGGCCTTGAATGATTTTGGCGAGCTGTTCTTCAGCAAAGGCAGGTTAGACATAATAAAATTCAAGAGGTTTTTTGAGCTTCCAGGAAAGGTTGGGAGCAAGAAAAGAACACGGGCAATACAGAAGAGAATTCTTGAGCTGAAAGGCAGAACAACCCTAAGAAGGGAGCATGAGAGGAATGAGAAAGCAATGATAAGGTGCGTTGGCCTGACAATTGAGACGAGGCCTGATTATGGAAGGGCAAGGCACGGCCTGGAAATGCTTAGGCTTGGGGCAACGAGAGTAGAATTAGGCATCCAAACAACGAATGATAAAATACTTGAAAAAGTGAACAGAGGGCATACTGTCAAGGAATCCGTTGATTCTATCAGGGAGCTGCGCGACCTCGGCTTTAAGCTGAACTTTCATGTAATGCCCGGCTTGCCCGGCTCGACAAAAAAGAGTGATATCATGATGCTTAGGGAAATGTTCATAAACCAGGATTACAGGCCTGACATGCTCAAGATTTATCCCACGATGGTCATGCCTGGAACAGGGCTGCATGAAATGTATAAGAGGGGTGAATATGAGCCTTTGTCAACAATGGACGCTGCTGAGATAATAGTCTCAGCCAAAAAATTCTTTCCGGAGTATGTAAGGGTAATGCGAATCCAGCGCGACATCCCAACAAACATAGTGTCTGCAGGGGTAAAAATGACTAATCTGAGGCAGTACGTGCATGACATGATGAAGAAAATGGGAATAAAATGTAGGTGCATAAGGTGCCGTGAGCCAGGCCGCACAAAAAATATTGGGCAGGTGAAGATTTACGTTCAGGAGTACATGGCCAGCAAGGGCTTGGAATTTTTTATATCAGCTGAGGACAAGAAGAACGACATTATTTTGGGGTTTTGTAGGATGCGCTTCCCTTACAAAAGCCTGCACAGGGCAATAACGATGAAGACAGCCTTGATAAGAGAGCTTCATGTTTATGGCACAGCAGCCCAGATTGGAAGAAAAGGAAGCATTCAGCACCGAGGCTATGGGAAAAAGCTGCTGAGAAAAGCAGAAGAAATAGCGAAAAAGCACGGCATGAACAAAGTCGTTGTGATAAGCGGCGTTGGAGTAAGGGAATATTATTATAAGCTCGGCTACAAAAAAGAATCATGCTATGTTTCAAAGAGGTTGGCTTAATCGCAATATTTTTAAAGCGTTAAGCTCATCATTTTGTTTATGGCTGTTGAGATTGGGAATCCCCTGGGCTGGTACGCTTTTTTGAGTGCTGCCTTGCTCTTTTTGCTGTATCTTATAAGGCCTAAGCCTTTCAAGACAGTCATACCATCAATTTTGTTCTTGGAAAAGGACAGAGTGAGCAAGATGAAGAACTCGTTTTTCAGGAGGCTGCTGCTGGAAATGCTGTTCTTCCTGCAGCTCCTAATACTCTTATTTCTTTCCGCCTCTACGCTAATGCCTTATACAATGGTAAGCAGAGACGTTGTTGAGAAGGATGTCATAATGGTTATTGACGCTTCGGCAAGCATGAAAACATTTGAGCATGGAGGAACAAGGTTTGAGAAAGCAATTGATTATGCTATAAAAAAACTTGGCTCGAGCAACACTATAATACTCGCGAAAAGCATACCAAGCATAGTGCTGGATCATGAAGATGCCGGCACTGCTAAGAAGATGTTAAAGAGCTTGCAGGCAGGCGACTCAAGCACGGCATTAGGAGATGCTATACTAACAGCTGGTGACATCGCAAAAGGCAATGAGAGGGTTATTGTCGTGAGTGATTTTATTAACACGCACGGTTCAGATCCAATCTCAGCAAAGAACCTTCTCGAGTCAAAAGGCCTGAGCGTCGAGTTAAAGAATGTGGGCACAACAAGGGACAACGTTGGAATAGTTGACTTGAGCATTGAGAAGAGCAATGCTGTTGTTTTCATAAAGAACTTTAATGATGAGCCCAGAAGAGTAAAGCTTAAGAACACAGAAGACGAGATTGAAATAGCTCCGAATTCTATTGAGTCTGTTACTTTTCCGTTAGGAAGCGGTGTTACGAAGATTGAGCTTGACTACAAGGACGATTTTGAGGTTGACAACACTGCTTTTGTGAGCATGCCCTCAAACAAGACTATTAGGGTTTTGTGGATAAGCAACAAGCAGACTTCTTTTGTGAGGAAAGTGTTTGAGTCGATGCCTAACGTTAAATTAGATAGAGCTGAGCCTCCTATCATACCAGAAATAAGCCATGACATAATCATAATAGACAATATTAAAAAGGAATCTTTGCTGCCGGGAACGTTTGACGAGATATCAAGGGCTGTTGAGGGCGGCTCAAGCCTGGTGATTGTGGCGCAGGACTTAATAGGAACAATTGATTTTAAGGGATTGCTCCCAGTTGTTATTAATGGGGAGAACAAGACAAAAGCAAAAATTTTGAACACAGGCGTTTTTGATTCTATAAAGGAAATAGATTTTGGTGTTTCCTCAAAGTACTTGGTAGCTGAGCCTGTTTTAGGGTCAACAGTTGTTATTGCAAAGACCAACCCTGAAATCCAGAACTCAAGCATAATAACATTAACAGACAGAGGAGCCGGCAAAATTTTGTATTATGGGATTTTTGATGAGGAAAACAATTTTAAGCTGTCTCCTGATTATCCTTTGTTCTGGCATGAAATGGTTAATGTTCTTGCGAACAGGGAAAAAGCCAGTTATCTTAACAGGAGAATCGACGAGTTTCTCATTCCTAAAGAGGGGGAAGTAATAGAAACGCCTTCAGGCAAGACTGTTGAGGGCACAATCCTTATTGATGAGGTCGGCGTTTATAAGGTAGGCTCAGCCAGGATAGCAGCGAATCTTCTTAATGAGAAGGAATCAAACATAAACTTAGAAAGCACTGATATAGATATATCTGAGATTGAGGCTCCTATGCTGAGGTCAAAGGCAAAAGTGAAGTTTGAGTACGCGTCCTACCTTATAGGAATCGCGATAATCCTCATTTTTGCCGAGCTGTTTTACGTGAAGAGAAGAGGTGACTTTTAATGCAGCTGTTCAGGTACACTTTGGAAAGGCCTGAAATGCTTTGGCTAGTGATTCCTATTGCAATAGTCCTTTTCTTACTTATCAACAAGACTTTTGTAAGGGATGAAAAGAAGAAGGACACTAAAGTGACAAGGCTTATGATGTTCCTGTCCAGAATGATGGTATTATTACTTCTCGTAATAGCGCTCAGCAGCCCAACGATAAAGAGAACAGAACAGGAGCAAGGAGACCTCACAATAAAGTTCTTTATTGACAATTCCACTTCAATGGAGTTGTTTGACCTCAGTGAGATAATTGAGCTTGAGGAAGGTCTGAGCAAAAAAGTACCTGTTGACCTTGTCGTCATTAACAGCAGGGATTACACAAGGCTAGGAGATGAGCTGCTCAAGCGCATAAAGCCAAACCAAAACATTATATTAGTTACTGATGGAAGGAATAATAAGGGGACAGAGCTGAGCGAAGTAGTAACGTTTGCTTCCTCAATAAACTCTTCAATAAATACTTTTGAGATTAATGAAGTGAAGGATGATGCTTCTGTCGTTATAAAAGGCCCTTCAAGAATTGTGCCTGAGTTCCCGCAGGATTACAAGGTCGTGATTAACAAGGTTGGTGACGTTGGCGAAGTAAGGCTTAAAGTTGTTTTGGACAACGCAACAATATATGATGATTTTGTGGAGAAAGATGAGGTTGTTTTTTCGAAGTCGTTCTCAGAGGGAAAGCACGCTTTCAAAGCTCAAATAACAGCTTCAGGCAATGATTATTTTGATGAGAACAACGTTTTTTATAAGACGGTGAACGTGATTCCCAAGCCGAGAATACTTTTCGTGCCAGAAGGTAATTACCCAATTCTTAAAATACTTCATGAGTTGTATGAAGTGAAGGAAAGCCCTACTTTACCTAGGAATGTTTCTTCTTATTATGCAGTGATTCTTGATGACCGCTCAATAGCGGATATCACTGATAATAATGTGAATGCGCTGATTGATTATGTGAGCAACGGTGACGGCCTAGTGGTTATTGGAGGGAAGAACTCTTTTGAGCGCGGCGGCTACGACAAGTCTCTTTTTGAGAATCTGCTGCCGGTTTACGTTGGTGAGGCAGGAAAGAAGGAGGGAACATTAAACATTGAGGTTGTCATGGACATATCAGCCAGCACTGGCGGCTTAGTCGGAGAAGACAGGGACAAGGGCATTGACATTGAGAAGGCTATCACAGCCTCAGTACTTGATGATTTGAGAAAAGACGCGAACGTCGGCGTTGTTGTTTTTAACCAGAACGCTTATGAATTATCCAAGCTTACGCCGTTGTATTCTAAGAGAGGATTGAAAGATGATTTGATGATGGTCCAGGACTCTGGCGGCACGAACATTTACGTCGGCTTAAAGAAAGCTATTGACGAGCTGGAAAAGTCTATAGGCACAAAGGTAATAATTCTTATTTCTGACGGCGCAACCAGCGACCCGCAGCTCGCTTTCAGGGCGGCAAGCAAGGCTTCTGAGAAGGGAATAAAGATTTACACTGTTGGAGTTGGCAACGCCTTAAAAGATTCTCATTATGAGGAGATAATGAAGAGGATAGCTGAGCTGGCTAACGGCGCTTACTTCAGGCCGGACAATAAGGAGAAGATAAGAATCCTTTTTGGGGACAAGGAAGAGGGTGTAGAAACAGACAAGCTCGTTGTAATAAATGAGGAGCATTTCATAACTAAAAGCCTTGACTTGGACGCAAGCGTTTCCGGATATAACAAGGTCGTGCCGAGGTCAACGGCAAACCTTCTCGTTTCTAACGGACAGGCTGACCCAATACTTACTGTTTGGAGGTTCGGCCTTGGAAAAGTGGCTGCTCTCTCCACTGATGATGGGAGGTTCTGGGCTGGCGAGCTCCTTAAAGGTGAGAGTTCTAAGCTGATAAGCAGGGTGGTAAACTGGGCGATAGGAAACCCTGAGAAGAAGAATGAGTTCTTCCTAAACGTTCCTGACGGAAGGATAGGTGAGGAGTCAGAGATAATCATAAAAACTAATCAAATACCTGTTTATGAAGGGCTTGAGTTTTACAAGGAGAAAGGCAATGTTTACAAGTCGTCTTTCATTCCTAACAAGACAGGCTTTGTGGATGTTCTGGGGCAGCCGGTTGCAGTGAATTACCCTGTTGAGTACCAGGACTTAGGTTATGACGAGAATTTTAAGGATTTGATAAGGCTGGCCGGCGGAGACGTGCTTGAGAAAGATATAAATATTATTGTGAACACCATAAAGAATCGTTCGCGCAGAGAAGTAATCAAGAGTTCAAACGAGGCATGGGTTTTTGTGTCTTTTGCCTTGCTGCTTTTATTTTTGGAATTTGCTGCGCGCAGGATAAGTGAGATTCAAAGAAGAAAAGTATAATAATATTATAATGGCATTCATAAAGAAGAACACAACACTGATTTTAGTGGCGTTAATAGTTGTAACGCTGATTTTTTTCACTGTTTCCACTTATTTTTATCACGACAAGTTAAGAAAGGTCACACAAGAGTTGGAAGATAAAAAATTAGAGGCAAAGAACTTGGCTGACGAGCTTAATTATTATGTTTCCAGGCTTAACCAGACAAAAAAGGACCTTGTTACAAAGCAGAAGAGAGAGGAAGACTTAAGCGGCAAGTATTTGAGCATAAAGTCAGAGAACGACGAGCTTAAGCTGAACCAGACAAAGCTGATTAATGATTTGAAAGACAAGAATGAGAAAATAATTGAGCTAACGCAGGAAGTCACTGATTTAAACTCTGAGCTCTCAAGAAAAGACGCACAGATAAACGCTTACCAAACAGACATTGATGAGCTTGAAGATGAAATAGCCTGGTGGGAGGACCAGGTGGATGATATTTGCAGCCAGGCAATAAACAGCGAAAACATAAGTGGTTGCTGATGATAGACAAAAAAAAAGTAAAAAACATTTTTTCGGAAATCAAGAGAGATTTTGTTATATTATCATTTCTGGATTCAATAGTTTTCGCTGCACCTTTCTTCTCAGTTTTCTTCCTATTGTTAATGTTCACTCCGTGGAACGTTCTTTACTCGTTAATTCCAGCGATGATTGCATTAGTTTATTCTTTTGTAAAATCTTATCACGTTGACCGCCTCCGCCTTATAGAGAAAAAGTACCCTGAGCTTAATGAGAAGTTAAGAACAGCAAGAGATAATATTAATGAGAACACAGTTGTCATGCAGCACCTTAACAAAGAGGTTATAATGTATATTAGAAGAGTAGACCTCGCATCTTTTGTTGATGCGAGGAGGCTTTTCACAAAATTAGTAATATGTTCTGTATTCTTATTCGCGATAGTGTTCTTGTCAACATTTAATGTTAACGCCCAGGACATAGGTGAAAAGATTACAAAGCCGTTGGGAATTGCTTTCGGCGATGATTTTTTTGGAGATATGCCCGAGCCTAACAAGACAGATGACCAGTTAATTTTGGGCAAGCCGTCAATAGCAACTTTGGGAAACAAAAAACTTGATTTGAGGATTAATGTTATGGAGTCAGCAATTGACATAACAAATGTGAAAGAATCAAAAGTTGAGGACTTTGAAGAAAATTATCCTAATGAGGTTGACGTTTACGCTCAAGAGCTTTCTGAGGAGAAAGCGCTGAGCGATATTCAGAGGGATGTTGTAAAGAATTATTTCAGCTCTATACATAAAGAATCAACTCTTAAAAAAATTAAGTAGGTGATTAATGTGCAAAAGGTTAAAGCAAAATTCAGCCAGGTGTTTAATGAAATATCAAAAGTAATTGTGGGGCAAGAGGATGTTATAAAGCAGATTATGATTGCAATGGCGTGTGATGGAAATGCCCTTCTTGAAAGCTACCCTGGCCTTGGAAAAACCCAGATGATCAAGGCAATAGCGCAAGTTATGGATTTGAAGTTCAGCAGGATACAATCAACTCCTGACCTGATGCCCTCTGACATAACCGGAACGTATGTTCTTGAGGAGAAAGGAGGAAGAAGAGAGTTTAATTTCCATAAAGGACCTATATTTGCGAACATAGTGCTGGTTGACGAGATAAACAGGGCAACTCCAAAAACTCAGTCAGCTCTTCTTGAGGCAATGCAGGAGAAGCAAGTGACTGTAGGAACACAGACTTTTAAGTTGGATAAGCCGTTTTTTGTTCTTGCCACGCAGAACCCTATTGAGATGGAAGGCACCTACCCATTGCCGGAAGCACAAACTGACCGATTCCTTCTGAAGATAAAGGTTGATTACCCTTCTGAACAGGAGGAGCACCGCATCATGGAAATGTACGGCACTGACGCAAGATTAAGTAGTATTGCAAAACACCTTAACGCAGAAGCCCTTGCTGTAATACAAAACCTTGTCAGGCAAGTCCCAATAGCAAATGACTTGAAGCAATACATTATAAAAATAGTTCATAAAACAAGGAATTTTAAGGAAATGATTGAGTATGGGGCTTCTCCCAGAGCAAGCATTGGTCTTATTCTTGCGAGCAAGGCGCATGCCCTGATTGAGGGAAGGAACCATGTGAGCAAGACAGACATTGAGGTAATGGCTTACCCTGTGTTGAGGCATAGGATAATACTTAATTTTGAGGCAGAGCGCGCAAACGTCTCAACTGATGACGCTATAAAGAAAGTTTTGGAAAAAGTTTAAGATGATTGACGTTGATTTTCTTTCACAGCTGAAGAAGTTCAGCCTTATAGTAAACAAGAGAGTCACGTCCAGCTTTGTTGGAGAGAAAAAGTCGGAATACACGGGAAGAGGCCTTGTCATAAATGACTTCAGGCAGTATGTTCCCGGAGATGATTTCAGGACCATTGACTGGAAGATTTACGCGAGAACTGACGAATTGTTTGTCAAGAGGTTTGAGGAGGAGAGAAGCCTCACACTTCATGTATTGATTGATGTTAGCAAAAGCATGGATTATGGCACAGGAAAGACAAAGTTTGAGTTCGCCTCAATGCTTGGCCTTGGCTTTGCTTATTTGTCAATGAGGGAAAACGAGAAGTTTCAGCTCTCAACTTTTTCAGATGACCTTGTGACTTTGCGCGCGAAGCGCGGCAGAAGCCAGGTAATGGGCTTCTTAGACCACCTTAATAAGGTAAAATGCCACAACATCGCTGATTTCTCGTCGATGATGAAGCGCTACAAAAAATTCTTGAAATCAAAGTCCATGGTCATAATAATATCTGACTTCCTTTTTGATTTGGAGGAAATAAAAAAGTCTTTGTATTTGTTTAAGGACCATGAGTTGAAGGTCATTCAGGTTTTGGATAGGAGCGAGTCAGACTTCAATGTTGAGGGCAGCGTTGTTTTGGAGGATTCGGAAACGCATAAGAAAATAGAGACTTACATAAGCGCGAAGCTGAGAAAGGAGTACAGAGAAAGATTATATGATCATATAATGAGTATTCAGGAAGAATGTAAGAGGGTGGGCGGAAAGTTTTACTTATTCTCAACAGAGGAGCCTTTGTTTAATGCTTTTTACAGGATTCTTCATTCTTGATTAAGAGCGTAAACCCCCCTTCCAATCCTGACTATTGAACCTGACTTTACCAACTTGGCAAGATACCTTGTTGGCCTAACGCCAAGCCTTTTATGTATTGCAGACTGCCTCATAGGGCCTTGCGCAAGCATTTCAATAATCTCAGCCTGTCTTTCAGCAGCGCTTTTCTGTTTTCCATGAGAACTAACTAAGTTGTACGCTTCCAACGCCCTTGGCAAGTTCTCTTCGTAGATTGCCTTTCTAGCAATATAAGCCAGGGCGCTTCTATCCTCACTTAATGCGCTGAGGATTTTCGCTATGAACTCGTCATAAACTTTTCTGCCGCGGTGCTTGATTGTTATCTCAGAGTATTTTACGCCGCCTTCCCAGGGAGAGCTTGTTGTCAGGAATCCCTTGTTTTCCAGCCTGCGCAGAACAGCCTGTACTGTTCTTCTTCTCTCTTCGGGTATTCCGAGGGCTTCCATGACATCGATGTAATTCTGCTCTTTTTCAACTCTGCTCATGTACAGCCCTATTCTCTCATACAAGTCCTGGTTCTTGTAGCCGCCGTTGTCTGATAGCCTCTTAGCTGATTTTCTTTTTCTCCACTTGTACTTTATCTGCCCTTTTTGTTCAGGATCAAAGGAGTGTAATTGAATTAGGTCCAAATCATCAAAAGCCTTAAGCCTTTCAAGTATAGCTGAGCCTGCAATGCCAAGCTCTTCCTCTAAGTCCTTTCTCTGGGCGTGACCTTTTTCGCTTAGCAGCTGAAGTATTCTCACAGAGTTGTAAGGCCCGTCATTAACGTCCTGGCCTAGAAGGCTGTAAAGGCTTATGTCAAACTTGATTGGGAAATACAATGCGAACCTCGCAATAGCAGGCATTATTTTTCTAGCCTCTGGCCTGAGCCTGTACTGCGTGATTGTTTTGCTTCCTTTCTCAATTTCGCGTGTCTCAACAAAAGGCTCGAGGGATGCCCTTCTCCTCTTTGCTGATTTAAGATGAGTGGATAATGATTTTGGATTTTTAGGAATCAAGCCTTCAAGGCCGAGATCAACAGCTTCTTGATAAAGAGTCCAAGCGCTTTTGAAGTTATTATCTAATAAGAAGCCGAGCATAAGTGCCTTTAGCTCGGTGTTGATTGCGGAGAACGTTTGCCTAACAGTCTCATCAAGTCCCATTCTGAAAAGAGTGCAACAACAAATATTTAAAACTATCTGTTAGTAGTAACAAGTTTAGTGCATTATATTTAAATAAGATGGTTTGTTCTTCAGTAAAATGCCGAAAGCAATTCCTAACAGGGAAGAAATTGAGATAAAAGAAAGGTTTGCCGAGCATTACAAAGCCCTGCTCGGCAAGGATTATGACAAGTTTATTGATTATTCGCTCTCATTTCTCAGAAGGTCAATAAGGGTTAACACCTTGAAAATAAGCGCTGAAGAAGTGATAAGAAGGCTAGGCAAAGAATGGATACTGACAGAAATACCATGGTGCAACATAGGATTCTGGGTTGAGCATAAGGAGGGCAGAAGAGACATTGGAAACACGATTGAGCACAGCTTGGGGTACATTTTCGTGCAAGAAGCAGCTTCTATGATTCCGCCTATTGTTCTGGACCCAAAGCCTGGAGAAACAGTCTTGGATATGTGCGCTGCTCCCGGAAGCAAGTCAACGCAGATAGCTGCTATGATGCAAAACAAAGGAATTCTTGTTTGTAATGATTACAGAGGAGACCGCTTGAAAGCATTGGGCATAAACCTGCAGCGATGCGGGGTTTTGAATGCGGTCATAACCCTTATGGAAGGCCGCTTTTTCAAGGATGTTCAATTCGATAAAATCTTAGTGGATGCTCCGTGCTCTGGCACAGGAACTATAAGAAAAAGCCTTAAAACATTAAGGATTTGGAACCCAAACATGATTAAGAGGCTGGCAGGCACTCAAAAACAATTAATATCAGCCGCGTTTAATGTTCTGAAGCCGGGAGGGACTCTTGTTTACTCAACCTGCTCTGTAGAGCCGGAGGAAAATGAGGGAGTAATTGATTATTTGCTTTCAACTTTTGACAATGCAAAGCTTGATGTGATAAACCTAAACATAAAAAAGTCAAAGCCAATAACTTCTTTTCAAGGAAAGAATTACAGCAAAGAGGTTGAGAAGTGCTTAAGGATCTGGCCTCAGGACAACGATACAGAAGGGTTTTTCGTAGCAAAAATAAGGAAAAATTGAGAAAGACCAAAAAATTTAAATAATATAGTGTATTATATAGTTGCTATGGCAACCACAATACAGGTAAGTGAGAAACTAGTAAAAGCCTTGAAAAACAGAAAAATGTATGACAAGGAAAGCTATGAAGATATCATATGGGACTTGATAGAGGACACAATGGAATTATCAGAGGAGACAAAAAAACGCATAAAGCTTGCTGAAAAAGATGTTAAGGCAGGAAAAGTTTACAGTCATGAGCAAATAAAGAAGAAACTGGGATTATAAGTTTGCAGCAACTGGTGATTTTTAATGTACACATTGATTTATACTGAAGAATTCTTTAAACAGATTAAGAAATTAAATAAAAACACGCAGAGAAGAATAATATCAACTCTTGAAAGGATAAGAATAAGGCCATTTTCCCACATCAAAAAATTGGTAGGAAGCCCTTACTTCAGACTAAGAGTAGGAAACTATAGGGTTATTCTTGACATAAAAAAGGACAAGCTAATAATTTACGTACTAGAAGTAGGCCACAGGAGAAGCATTTACAAATAA
>RFII01000055.1 GCA_003695265.1 Candidatus Woesearchaeota archaeon
TAAAATTTTTTAGTCCCACCCCGCACCACCTTAACAACTAAGAATTATCACAATTAATTTAACTTAAGCTGTTTTTGGAAAGGTTTTTTAATTAATTACTGTATACATAAATATCTTAACAATGAAAAAGGACTTGCTCGAAAAGGCCAGTATTTTTCTTCTTAGGAAAGGTTACACTGTGAAAACTCTTACTAGGACTTGCTTTGACATTGTTGCAAGAAAGGACGAGGTTATCCTGCTGATAAACATTCTTGAAGATGCTAATGGTATTACTAACGAAGCAGCTGATGAAATGAGGCGGCTGAGTTCCTGGCTTAAGGCAAGCCCCATAATCATCGCAGAAAAAGCTGGTGAGCCTTTGCTCGACAATGTAGTTTATTCTCGCTTCGGAATTTACGCTGTTAACCTAACCACTTTCAAGAACTGCGAGGAGAGAAAATTCCCTTTTGTTATGCGGAGTAAGGCAGGCTTAACAGCCCACCTCATAGGCAACAAGATGCGTGAGAAGCGCCAGGAGCTTGACATCTCACTAAACACCTTGGCAAAAAGGCTTGGTGTGAGCAGGAGAATGGTAGCCAAGTATGAAAGCGGCAATTCTGAAATTCTTGTGAACAAGGCTGAAAGGCTTTACGACATTATTGGCAGCAGTGTTTTTGAACGAATAAACATATTCAAGGTACCTTCCCAAGAAATGACTAGCGTCAAAAGTGACATAACAAAAAAGTTTGATGACCTGGGCTTTAACTCAACACAAACTAAAAAAGTTCCGTTCAGCGTGATTGCAAAGAAGAAAAAAGAGCTTGTCTTCACAGAGGTAGGAGACAAGACAAGCCCAAACCTGCCGGCGCTCTCAAAATTATTGGAGGCAGACAGCTTGGTCATATTCAAGAAGAAAAAGCCAAAGAACATTCCTGCACTTACAAAAGAGGAATTCTTCGAGTTTGAGAAAGCAAACGAGCTTATAAAATTCTTAAAGGAGTTCGAGTAAACATTTATATAAAAAAATTTATATATTAATCATTAATAAATCTCTTTCAATAAATCAAACTATCATAAAAAAGGTGGTTTTTATGAATATTGAGCTTAATATTAACAGAAAATTTGTTTATTTTCTAGTGTTTTTAGCTGCTTTGGGCATAACTATTGCTGTTGATTATAACCAAGGTTGGCATTCCTATTCTCAAGTTGAACTTCCTTCTGGTGGTGCTGTCTGGCCAGGATTAAACGCTGACAAACTGGATGGTCTTGATTCAAGTGATTTTGGCAGTACTTTAGAATGTGATACTTTAGCAGGCACACCAGGAACAAGCTATCAAACTTTTGAGGATTTTGTCAAATCGATGTGGGGACCTGAATGGACTTGTGTTTCTGTTATTTATGACACTACAGGTTGTCCTCTTGGGGATTACATGAATTACAGGCCTATGGGTTGTGATGAAAACATACCTGGATATATCTCTCCAACTTATTGTTATATTGTCAGAGGATGTAGAGTAGCATAAACTAAGGTGTGTACCTTATTATAGGCACCTGGTCAAACCAGTAAGTGCGGCCTTTTTTCAGCTTTTCAGGCAGAAAAATGTTGTTGTAAATGAAGATTTCACCTTTAAACTCTCTCATTATCTTCTCCTCAAACTCTTTCTCAAACCTCTTGTCAGGGTACATAAAAATAAAATCATATTTTGAAAGGTCATGTGACAAGAAGTCTTCATTGACAAAGTTTGCTTTTGAGCCGAGCCTTTTTTTCATGTCATTTGCTATGCCAAAAAGCTTTTCGTCTGACTCGACTCCTGTGGCTTTTGTGAACAGGGCAGCGAGAATTGTGATGCGGCCGTCACCGCTTCCCAAATCAGCGAAATGCCTGAACCTGCTAAGATCAATCTTATTAAACAGCTCAAACATCGCGATGAGGTTGGAAGTGCCCCAAAACCCATCCTTTGTTTGGCGCATAGGTAACTGCCCATTCCTTATCAAGTTCTGCTCGAACTCCTGATATGCCTGGTGCAATTCTCTGAATTTTCCCCTCATACTCTTTTATTTTATTTTTTGAATTATAAAAGCTTTAACCGAAATCTTTATATAGAACCAGTTATTCATTTTTTCCAATATTTTTTGAGATTTTGAGAATTTTTAAAAATTTTTGGGGGTTGGCAAAAAATGACAAACCAAGTACAACCAATATTTATATTGCCTGAAAACACTCAAAGAACTTCTGGAAAAAACGCTCAGCGCACAAATATCATGGCTGCGAAAATGGTGGCTGAGACAGTCAGAACAACTCTCGGCCCAAAGGGGATGGACAAAATGCTTGTTGACAGCCTTGGAGATGTTGTTGTTACTAATGACGGAGCAACAATCCTTAAGGAAATGAACATCGAGCATCCGAGCGCTAAGATGATTGTTGAAATAGCAAAAACGCAGGAAGATGAGGTTGGTGATGGCACGACAACAGCAGTAGTTATTGCAGGTGAGCTCTTAAAAAAGGCAGAAGACCTCCTTGACCAAGAGATTCACCCAACAGTCCTGGCAAAAGGTTACAGAATAGCAGCCGAGAAAGCCAACTCAGTCCTTAATGAAATGGCTGTCAAGGTAACTGATAAAGATACCAAAATCCTAAAAAACATTGCCTTGACTGCGATGACAGGAAAAGGCGCGGAATCATCAAAAGAGCTTCTAGGTGACTTAACTGTTGAAGCTGTCAGGACAGTTACTGAGGACAACAACGGAGAATTAATCATTGATTCTGACAATATTAAAATTGAAAAAAAAGTCGGCGCAAGCGTTGAGGACTCTGAACTAGTTGCTGGCATAATCCTTGACAAGGAAAAAGTCCATGCTGGAATGCCACGCATGGTAAAAAACGCAAAAATCGCTTTAATCGACTCTGCTATAGAAGTCAAAAGCACAGAATCAGATGCTAAAATAAACATAAGCGACCCGGAAAAAATGCAGGCCTTCATTGACATGGAGGAAAACATGCTCAAGGATATGGTAGAAAAAATTGCGAAAACAGGAGCAACAGTAGTTTTCTGCCAGAAAGGAATTGATGACATGGCGCAACACTACCTAGCAAAAAAAGGTATTTACGCGTGCAGACGCGTCAAGAAATCAGATATGGAAAAACTCTCAAGGGCTACGGGAGGAAAAATAATAACAAACCTTGACGACTTAACACCAAATGACCTTGGGAACGCAGGCATTGTTGAGGAGAAAAAAGTCGGCGATGAAGAAATGACCTATGTTAAGGAATGCAAGAACCCAAAAGCAGTAACTATTCTAATAAGAGGAGGCACAGAGCACGTTGTTGATGAAGTCAAGAGAGCAATGGAAGACGCCATAGGAGATGTTGCATCTGCACTTAAAAGAGGTAAGGTTGTTGCAGGGGCAGGCTCCCCAGAGATTGAGCTTGCAAAAAAACTAAGGGATTACGCAAATTCGCTTTCAGGAAGAGAACAATTAGCAGTTCAAGCCTTTGCGGATGCTATTGAAATAATACCAAGAACTCTTGCCGAGAACGCCGGCTTAGACCCTATTGATATACTTACTGAAATGAAAGCAGCCCACGACAAGGGAAAACAATGGGCAGGAATAGATGTTTTCTCAGGCAAAATAATTGATGCTTGGAAAGAAGGCATTGTTGAGCCACTCATGATTAAGACTCAGGCAGTAAGCTCGGCAGCAGAAGTGGCAGTAATGATATTAAGGATTGATGACGTTATTGCTTCAAGCTCGTCAAGCAGCGGAGAATCATCCAACATGCCATCAGGAATGAGCGGCGGTATGGGCGGAATGCCACCAATGTGACAATAATTTTTTTCACTTAAAATATTTTTTATCCCTCATTTTTAGGTTTCTAAGCTTTGTAAATGCGTTGCATTTACAAAACATTTATATAGGAATTTCATTTAGTTTTTATTAAGTATCATAATAAATACTTTAATAAAAAAAGACGGTGATCCTTATGGTTGAAGAAGATTACGAACTCTTTCCTCGTAGGGAAATCGAAAAATTAAAGGAAGAAGTGGAGCTTCTCAAGAGAAATCCTATAGGAACAACGCCTGTTGGGAAAGATCTTTTGTCTTCTGTTGAGCAGTTGAATTCCAGCATAAACAACATGCTTGAATTGTTTAAGAACGCTGCTGATCAGATGAAGTTTGAGGAGAAAGAAAAAACAGATTCTGCTGCGAGAATCAAAGAGCTTGAAGAAAAACTGGACAAAATAATTGACCAAAATTATAAGATAGCTGAGGGCGTCGTTGCAATAGCTGACATGGTAAAAGAGATGAAAAAAAAGCCAATTCCTAAACCAGTCAGCCATCCTAAGCCGATTCCACCAGCCAGCCCTTCTCCTTTAGGACCAACGCCTGTAGGACCTTCTCCAAGCCCGCCTCCTTTAGGAACTCCTCCAACAGGCCTTGATTTTCCTCCTCCTTTAGGAACAGCGCCTAATCCTCTAGGTCCTGCTCCACCGCCTCCTCCACCAGCTCCAAGCATCATGCCACCTCCAAAGCCTGAGAAAAAGGGGTTTTTCGGGAAATTTAAGAAGTAAGCTGAGTAAGAATGGAATCTGCAGACCCTAAAATATTCTTCAAAAGCATATTATTAGCAACAAAAAAATTACAGGAACGAGACCAAGCAAGAGAGAATCTTGAGACCCAGTTAAAAACAGTTAAAAGTTTGAAGCTGAAGAAAGATGCTCAGAAACAACTCCTAGAACTTGAGAGAAGGATGTACGAGCTCATTGCAAAAGAAAAGGAATTCAAGTTTGGGTTTGAGCACAGCGAAACAATAAAAAAACTTAAAGAAAGGGTTTCTGAACTTGAAAAACAACACATAGAAAACGTTAATAAAATAAAATACTTAAAAGAAAAATTAAACGAGTTCGAGTCTTCAGAGAAAAGGACTGTTAGGAAAATCGCCCAGCGCGAACGCCTAATCGAGAGCGAAGTGAAAATAAGTCATGAGGAAATAACTGCTATCGAGGGCAAACTTAAAAAGCTTGAGGCCATGCTAAAAAAAGCAGAAAAAAAAGGTTCAAAAAAAGACATTGAGGCACTGAAAAAAAGGATTGCTTACTCGAAAAGGAAATTAACGCGATTAAAAAAGAAACTTAAGAAATCTTAAAGATCTTTTGCCATAACAGTCCTTCTTCCGTTGGCTTTGGCCCTTTCTATAGCTTCTTTAATGAGGTCTTTCACTTTTGCGTCAAGCGCTTCTATAAAATCGCTTGCCACGTTGAATTCTCCTGTCGCTTCCTTTATCTTCGCCTTTACTATTATCATATCAACCATTGCTAACCACCTTTAATGATTAAAACCCCTTTGGCTTGTGCTTGATTTTTTTTATGAGATGACTCATATTTAAATTTTTTGGTTAAGCTTTCTGGCGCGGCATTTAAAAGAATTACTTGTTCGTAAACCAAAAAATCAGTTTGTCTTTCTTTTTCTCATCCAGCCTTGCAAAGCCGAAACGCTCAAACTGGATTACTTCACCAACCTTTATCTTATTCACCAAAGGCTCTGCAAACCCTGAGGCGATGGTTTTGTCTGGCATTAACACTTCCACATTAACCAGTGCCTCATCTGCTGGAAGCCAATGCATTATTCTTTCACCTTTTCTTTTGTAATTTTCAAGCTCGACAGAATCAAAAACAAAGCTCTCTTTTTCTTTCCTAAAATTAAGGCAGCCCATCAGCCTGTAAAGCTTCCCATCTCTCAATGATTCATAATCTTCATTCGCAATGTAAAACCTTTCGTTTGTTCTCAGCTTTCTGAACCCTCTTTTTGGGTAGTCTGGATGAAGCTTCAGACTAACTTCTTTCTCTGGCGCTCCGTTAATAATTATTTTTTTCGGGTTGCAGACAAAAAAGTACCTGTTGGAAGAGCTGTCAAGCAGCCTTTTATTGTGGACAATTAAATCATCCCAAGTTAAAGTCGCTTCTGCCTTGGTTATCCCTGTTGAGATAACAAAGTTCTTTATTGCCTCCGGCAAGAAACCCCTCCTTCTCAACGCTACCAACGTTGTAAGGCTGGGATCATCCCACCCTAAAAGTTCTCCCTTCTCAATTTTCTCCCTTATAACCCTTCCAGAGCTCTCAACCCCCTCAAGGTTAAAGCGCGCAAACTCGTAAATCTTTGTTTCCTTAAAGCCAAGAATGCGCTGAATGTGCCTTTGCAGCTCGTTCCTCATCTCAAACTCCTTGCTTCTCAAGCGATGGGTTATTCCCTCAATGCCGTCCATTACAGCGTTCTCAAAATCATAAGTAGGCCAAATTCGGTACTTGCTTCCTTTCCTCGCGTGCTCAGCATCGATGATTCTCATTATTGCCGGATCCCTCATTGTTGTGTTCTTATGCTTCATATCAATCTTCAGCCTAAGAACGCCTTGACCCTCCCCCATCTTTTCAAAGTCCTGCCAAGCAGCTTTTTTGTTCCTGCAAGCGCACTCCAAACCTTTAAAACGGTTCTTCCTCAAAGTTTCATGGTCGCAAGTGCACAAATAAGCATCGCCCCTTTTAAGGAGGCTTTCTGCGTACTTGTAAAACTCTTCCATATGGTCAGAAGCATAATCAACATTGTCAGGTTTTATTCCTAACCATTTGTAATTATCAAGGTGAATATCATAAAACTCTTTCTTGGCCAGTGCTGGGTTTGTGTCCTCAAACCTTAAGGTGAATTTTCCTTTGTATTTCTTAGCTAGTTCATAGTTTAGAAGAATTGCTTTTGCATGGCCTATGTGAGGGTATTTGCTCGGCTCCGGGGGAAAAGCTGTGTGAACCTTACCACTTATCTTTAAAAACTCAAAAATGTCCTTTTTCTTAGCAGACTTTTTTTCTAAAAGCTCAGGGGCAAGACTTTCAAGTTCCTTCTTTTGCGCATCAACACCCATGGAATTCACTTCTTTCACAGTCTCACTTATCATCTTAGAAATCTCAGATGCTTTTTCTTTGAGTTCAGGTGCTTCTGCAAATACTTTGCCAATAATCGCTCCCGGGCTGGCCTTTCCTTTGAAGCGAACAGCGTTTTGCAGGGCATACTTGCGAATCGTTTTCTTCAAATCCATAAAAACAAAGTTATCCTGCCTATTATTTAAATTTTTGTGATTCAAAGCAAATGCATTTCTTAATTATTTTTTTGCATATTTAACCAACCATTCCGAAAAGTATATAAAGCGGAGCCACAAAGATTAATAGCATGCCAAGAAAAACAAGCATTATACCAAAAGCTCCTTTAGCGCGGATTTTAACTAATGCAGGTGCTAAGCGCGTAAGCGCAGAGGCTGCTGATGTGTTCTCAGAAATACTCACAGACATAGTTGAAGACATTGCAAAAAAAGCAGTCCAGATAGCGAAGCACACCGGCAGGAAGACAATCCACGAAGGAGATATTAAGTTAGCAGCCAAACAGTAATTATTTCCTCATTTCTCGAAGCCACATAAGGCCTATCTTAATCATGTCCTTATTAAAGGCGTCACTAATCTTGTATGTTTTCTTGTAGAGATTGTACTCAATGCATCCCATTCCCTTCAGTGGAGTTAGAATTCTGTCATAAAATTGTCTCTTATTATATGATATCTTTACTTTTTTCCCTTTATAAGGTGGCTCGTCAAGCGTTGCAATGTACTCGCCCTCATGGAGTTGAGTGGCAAACAGCGACATTTGAGGCTTTGTCATTTCGCCTCCGTGCTTCTTCATCTCATTTATCAAAAGCTTTGCAACTATCCTCTGCTGCCTAGTAGAAAAAATGACTTCGTAAATGTTGTCCGGCAAGTTAAATCGATCGTATAATATTACCATGTTTACTCCCCGACAGTGCTAGGAAAGAACTTCTCATATATAAATATTACTTTTTTGTATACTGGTAATGTATTAAATATTCTATGGTCGAAAATAAAATAATATTATAGAGCAATAAA
>RFII01000056.1 GCA_003695265.1 Candidatus Woesearchaeota archaeon
ATTAAGTAAGTATATAAATGTTTTTTTTTTACAAGAGCAAAAGTATCAGATTCCCAAATAACACTGTTATGACAAAGCCGAACAGGAAGCTTGGCACAAAAGGTATGCCTTCTTTTATTAGGACTTTGCTTATTTTTTTCTGCTTTTTAAAAGCTATTAACTGTTTGATCTGATCCTTGCTGATTCCCAAGTCCTTTGGGCCGCACACCCTTTTTTTGTCAATAATAATGTCTTTGACAATCCAGTCACCTTCTGTGAGCTGCTCAGGATCAACCATTTTCAGCATGCAGGATTCCTCTATTGCTTTGACAAGCAGCCACACCAGCCAGATCATTATTAAGAACACAGAAAAAACCAATGAGACCATAAGATAAAATTTTTCGCGCATTATAAGTGTAGAAACAAGTATTAAAACGATGCAGAAGAATATTATATTTCTGAACCTTTTCGCATTTCTGCTTTCCCTCAAAGCAGAAAATTTGTTTAAGAACGCTTTTTTGTGCTTAAAAGCAATAAAAAAGCTGTAAGCCAGGCCGTAAAACGCTCCTATTACAATAGTGTTTATGAGAAAATCT
Organism: Candidatus Woesearchaeota archaeon; assembly: GCA_003695265.1. Taxonomy (GTDB): domain Archaea; phylum Nanobdellota; class Nanobdellia; order Woesearchaeales; family J072; genus J072. The sequence goes on from RFII01000056.1 coordinate 576, forward strand.
GCGAAGAAAGGCATTCTCATCTCAAGGGGCAATCCAATAATCGCACCTAACCCTATTATCATTTTGCTGTCACCGCCACCCCACTGGCCTGCGTAAAACATTGCGCAGCCAACCAAGGCGCCTGCTGCTAGGCCGAGCAAGTGAGTTAAGGCAAAATTCCAGTCAAGCGCTGTTGATGATTTTATAAGGCCGAGCCCTATTCCAGTGGCTATTAAAGAGTAATTCAGCCAGTTAGGCACTTCTCTGGTTTTTATATCAGTGTAGCTTGCTACTAAAAGAGCTGCAAGTATTAGTATGATGGAAAAAACATCCATAAGCCTTTAATATAAGAAAAACTTTTTAAATATTAGCATTACCATTAGCCAGAGAAAAATGATTGATTTTAACAGGATTCTCAAGCAGAAAGCGCCTGTGATAAAGATAAACAGGAAGAATTTGCCAAGGCACGTTGGCGTCACAACAAATGGCACTTTTCAGTGGGCAGAAAAAAACAACAAGACCATAGAAGAGGCTTTCAGGAGGAAATACGAGAATATTAGGAGCATAATCAAGCTTCAGGTTAAGTATCAAATACCCATAATGACAATTCATGTCTTGCCAGAAGGCGCAAAACAAGAAGATGCTTTAGATGCACTGAGCTCGTTCCTCAAAGCTTTCTCAAAGGACAAGTTTATTCACTCAAACCAGATAAGGGTTTCAGTGCTTGGAAAGTGGTATGACATGCCGGGAATAATAATAGAGGATATCAAATCAGTAATTGATGAAACAAAGGATTATGACAAGTTTTTCTTAAATTTCTGCATAAATTATGACGGCCAGGAAGAAATAGTGGACGGGTGCAAGCTTATTGTTAGAAAAGCCCTGCTGGAGAAAATTGACCCTGAAACAATAGACAAGAGCTTTCTGAAAGAGAACCTTTACTCAAGCTCATTTCTGCCTCCAGAAATAATATTGGTTTACGGGCTGGGCAACAAGTTACCAGACCTCCTTTTGTGGGACTCGCCCAACGCGTATGTTTTCTTCAAGAACAAGCTATGGCAGGACTTCAGCAAAGAAGATTTTGTTAATGCTCTTATTCAGTTCCAGCGGCAAGGCAAATGAATTAGTTAAGATAAAGAGTTCTTTTCATAAATTAATTTTTTCTTTCAAAATCAGTTAATTTTATAAATAAGCCTCTTTTTCCTTATTTTCACCTGTGATTGATGAGAACCGCAAGGTTTGAGAGAGGTAGCAAGTTCTTACCTCTTGGAGGCTTAAAATGGCAGATGAGAATGAAAAAGGATTAGAAGCAGTTGAGCTTGCTAGGGCTACTGGCAGCATAAAAAAAGGCACTAATGAAGTGACGAAATGCATTGAGAAGGGAACAGCAAAACTGGTTGTTATCGCGAAGGATGTCAGCCCACCAGAGATAACAATGCACATACCCCTTTTATGCAAGGAGAAGGGGATTCCTTTCGTAAGTGTTAACAGCAAAGAAGAGCTAGGAGCAGCAGCAGGTCTTGAAGTAGGAACTGTAAGCGTTGCAATAATAAAGGAAGGAGAAGCAAAAGCCCTAATAAAAGAGTTAGCTAAGTGATAAAAATGGCTGAGGAAGTCAAAGGCGGCGTAAGATTCTCGCCTGCAGTGCCGGCTCGCGTTGAGGAAATAATAGGAAGGACTGGCGCTAGAGGAGAAGCAACTCAAGTGAGGTGCAAAATTCTCGATGGGAGAGATGCTAACAAGATTATCAGGAGAAACGTTAAAGGCCCTGTCCAGGTAGGGGATATTTTAATGCTTCGCGAAACAGAGATTGAAGCAAGGCCTCTTAACAAGAAAGGTAGGGGCGTTGCGTAGGTGGTAAAATGGCAAGATGCAGTTTTTGTGCAAACAGAATTCCGCCAGGAACAGGAAAAATGCTTGTGATGAAAGACGGCAAAATACTTCATTTTTGTTCCTCAAAATGTGAGAAAAACCATGTTAAGTTAAAGCACAAGCCAAGAACAACGAGGTGGACTCATACGTTTCACAAGCTAAAAGGTGGGAAATAATGATTGAGAGAACACTTGTTTTGATAAAGCCGGACGGAGTCCAGAGAGGTCTTGTTGGTGAGATAATCTCAAGGTTTGAGAGATGCGGGCTTAAGATTGTCGGAATGAAAATGGTTTTTGCAGATGAGAAGCTGGCAGGAGACCATTACGCTGCTGATGAGGCATGGATGATCAGTGTTGGGAAAAAGCAGAAGGAGTCATACGCAAAAAAAGGAATAGAAGTAAAAGAAACCGAGCTTGAGCTCGGAAGCAAAGTAAGGGATTACTTGATAAAGTATATAAGCATGAGCCCCATAATCGCGTTAGTAATTGAAGGGCATAATGCAATAGCGCACGTTCGCAAAATAGTAGGACCTACTAGCCCTCATGACGCTCAACCAGGTACTATAAGAGGTGACTTCAGTTTTGATTCGTACCAGCTTGCTGACAGCTCAAAAAGACCCATACAAAATCTTATTCACGCTTCAGAGAACAGGAAAGAGGCGGAGCGCGAAATCAATGTGTGGTTCACTGATAAAGAGATTCATGATTGGAAACGCATAGATGAGGACCTGCTTTACAGGAAAGGAAAATGAGAGAAGCGCAGGAGGCCGTGGCGAAGTTCAACCTTGAGAGGGGCTGGGAAAAGGACACAAAATGCATGAAAGACTTGTTGCTGAATATTTGCGAGGAAGTCGGAGAGGCATGGAGCATCATAAAATGGGTGAGAGGAAAGAAAGAGGAGGAGCTTTTAAGAAAATACAAGGAAGAGTACGAAGATTTTGTTGGAGACTCTCTTTACCTAATACTTAAGATTGCCTGGCTTCTTGACATTGATTCAAAGCAGGCATTAATGAATACTCTCAAAGAGTATGAGAAGAGGTTTCCTGCCGAGATTGTCAGAAAGAAAAAGCACGGCAATCCGCTTGCAGGAGGCGTTGACAATAAAAAACCAAAGGTGAGGGATTGAACAATGGCAGAAAAAATGGTTGATAGGGTTATGAGAATTATGAAGAATTCTAACCAGATCAGAAATATTGGGATTGCTGCACACATAGATCACGGCAAGACTACTTTATCAGACAATCTTCTAGCAGGAGCAGGAATGATCTCAAGAGAGCTTGCTGGCGAGCAGCTCGTATTGGATTTTCATAGTGACGAGCAGGAAAGAGGCATTACAATTGACACAGCAGCTGTTTCAATGGTTCACACAGTCGAGGGAAAGGAATTCTTAATCAACCTTTTGGACACTCCAGGCCACGTTGATTTTGGAGGAGATGTTACAAGGGCGATGCGCGCAGTAGACGGGGCTGTAGTGTTGTGCTGCGCTGTTGAGGGAATAATGCCCCAGACAGAGACTGTGTTCAGGCAGGCGTTGAAGGAGAGAGTAAAGCCAATCCTTTTTATTAATAAAGTGGACCGCTTGATGAAAGAACTAAAACTAACTCCGGAGGGCATGCAGGAAAGGTTTATTAAGATTATTGAGGGAGTGAACAAATTTATTAGAAGCATCGCTCCAGAAGAGTTCAAGGAAAAATGGCAGGTAAGCGTGCAGGATGGCTCTGTGTGCTTCGGCTCTGCCTTCCACAATTGGGCGATGTCCCTTAGTTATATGAAGAAAAAAGGAATCAGCTTCAAAGATATAATTGCTGCTTATGAGAATGACACTTGGAAAGAATTAGCGGAAAAGGCGCCTTTGCATGAAGTCTTGCTAGATGCTGTTATTCAGCACCTGCCGAGCCCTGTTGAGGCGCAGAAGTACCGCGTCCCAAAGCTTTGGCACGGCGACCTTGAGTCAGAGGAGGGAAAAGCTTTGGTTAACTGCGATCCAAAAGGTCCTGTTTATTTTGTCATTACAAAGATAGTCGTTGACCCTCAGGCCGGAGAGATTTCAGCAGGAAGGCTTTTTTCAGGAACGCTGGAGAAAGGCCAGGAAGTCAACCTTTTGTTGGGAAAACAAAAGCTAAGGGTTCAGCAGCTTTATATATATAATGGTGCCAAGCGTGAGATAGTGGAGAACGCGCCTGCTGGCAATTTTGTTGGCGTCGCAGGACTAAAGGCATTGCCCGGAGAAACAGTAACAACTTCTGAGAATGCTGAGCCGTTCGAGAAGATAAAGCACTTGTTCGAGCCCGTAATTACAAAGGCAATTGAGGCAAAAAAGCCGGCTGACCTTCCAAAGCTGATTGAAGTTTTAAAGAAAGTCGCAAAAGAGGACCCGAACATTGTTGTTGAGATAAATGAAGAGACGGGAGAGCAGCTAATATCTGGCATGGGAGAGCTTCACTTGGAGGTTATTGAGAACAGGATAAGAACGGAGAAAGGTGTTGACATAAAGAGCTCAAACCCAATCGTTGTTTACCGCGAAACAATCCAGAATCCCTCAAAAGAATATGAGGGTAAATCACCTAATAAGCACAACAAGCTTTACTTTGAGGTTGTGCCTCTTGAGCCTGGGATAGCAAAGCTGATTAAGGAAGGTGAAATCCCGGAGATGAGAGTAAAGAAGAAGGATGAAAAGCTTTGGGAAAAGCTTCAGGAAGGAGGTATGGACAGCAAGGAAGCAAGAAAAGTAAAGGACATTTTCAAGGGAAATATTCTTGTTGATGCAACAAGAGGTATAGTGCATATAGGTGACATAATGGAAATGGTAATGGACATGTTTGAGGATGTGATGAGTGCAGGCCCATTGGCTAGAGAGCCGGGCATAAACATGAAAGTAATATTGAAAGACGCAAAACTGCATGAGGATGCTATTCATCGCGGTCCGGCGCAGATGTACCCTGCAATAAGGGAAGGAATAAGGGGCGCAATATTATCAGCAAAGCCGTTATTGTTTGAGCCGTTGCAAACAATCAGGTTTGAAGCTCCTGCAGATTTTATGGGCGAAATATCAAAGCTTATCAGCAACAAGAGAGGCCAGCTTATAGAAATGAACCAAGATGGTGACTCAATAACGATTATTGGCAAGCTTCCAGTTGCTGAGATGATTGGATTCAGCTCTGAGCTAAGGTCAGCAACATCTGGCAGGGGAAGTTTCTCAGTTATTGATCAGAGTTTTGAGCGCTTGCCATTTGAGTTGCAGGACAAAATAGTGAACCAGATAAGGCAGAGAAAAGGCTTAAAAGTTGATGAGATGGGCCAGGCAGTTCCTGGCGGAAGCAGTTAAGGCTTTTTTTATTAAAGACGAAGAAGAGTGTGCTCACGTTTAGAAAAGTTTAAATATCAAGACAAAATTCCTGAGCATACTTCAGTTAATGGAGGGTGAAAATGGCAAAAGAAAAAACACACATAAACCTTGTGTTTATCGGACATGTTGATCATGGTAAATCAACAACCGTAGGCAGATTACTTTTCGATACAAAAAACATTGATGAGCAGACACTAAGAAAGCTCAAGGACAAGGCTGAAGAGCTTGGAAAAGGCGGATTTGAGTTCGCTTTTGTGATGGATAACCTTAAGGAAGAGAGGGAAAGAGGAGTGACAATAGATCTTTCCCACAAGAAATTTGAGACTGACAAGTATTATTTCACAATAATAGACGCGCCAGGCCACAAAGACTTCATCAAGAACATGATTACAGGCGCTGCCCAAGCAGACGCAGGAGTCCTTGTTGTTGCCGCAAATGATGGTGTGATGGCGCAGACAAAGGAGCATATGTTTCTTGCAAAGACGCTTGGTGTTAATCAATTAATAATTGCAGTTAACAAGATGGACATGAAGGATTATGATGAAGGAGTCTTTAATAAGATTAAGGAAGATGTTACAAAGCTGTTGAAAACAGTTGGTTATGACCCTGAAAAGATTCCTTTCGTGCCAATAGCGGCTTTGCCAGGGGAGAACGTTGCAAAGAAATCAGAGAAAATGCCGTGGTACAATGGGAAGTGCTTATTAGAAACGATGGACGACTTAAACCCGCCAGAGAAGCCAGTGGATCTCCCATTAAGGCTTCCAATCCAGGACGTGTATAATATTACAGGAATCGGCGTTGTGCCTGTCGGCAGAGTTGAGACTGGTATCATGAAGGTAGGTGACAAGGTTACAATAGTTCCTGGAAGAGAAGGTAAGGGGGTTTCAGGAGAAGTGAAGAGCATTGAAATGCACCATGAGCAGATGCAGCAGGCAGAGCCAGGCGACAACGTTGGCTTTAACGTGAGAGGAATTGGGAAGAATGACATTGCGAGAGGGGATGTTTTAGGTCATTCAGACAATGTTCCAACAATAGCAACAGAATTCACTGCCCAAATAGTTGTTTTGAATCATCCCTCAGTTATTACTGTAGGTTACACACCTGTGTTCCACATACACACAGCACAAGTGGCATGCCAAATTACAGAGATTACCTCAAAACTTGACCCTGCTACAGGACAAGTCGTGCAGGAAAAGCCTGATTTTATAAAGAACGGCGATGCCGCAATAGTTAAGATTAAGCCTACGCAGCCATTAGTAATTGAAAAACAAAAAGACATCCCGCACATGGCTAGGTTCGCGGTGCGCGATTCAGGGCAGACAGTTGCTGCCGGAATGTGCATTGACCTCGTTAAGAAGGATATAGGTAAATAAAACCTTCTTTTTTTACGTTAAATTTTTTTTTGTTGTGCATGGCGAACCGTAGCTTTGCCATGGGATAAGCCCTGAGAAAAAATGCAAAAAGCAAGATTGAAATTAGCAAGCACAGAGATTGATAAGATCAATGAAGTTTGTAAATACATAAAGGATATTGTAGAGAAGACTGGAGTAGAGATGAGGGGGCCTATTCCGCTGCCAACAAAAAGACTGAAGATTACCACGCGCAAAGGGCCGTGCGGTGATGGCAAGGCTTCTTGGGACCGCTATGAGATGCGCGTTCATAAACGCTTGATAGACCTTGGCGTTGATGAGAGGACGTTAAGGCTTGTTATGCGCGTGCCCATACCAAAAGGGCTTAATATTGAGATAGAAATGATAGATGTTTAGAAGAGAAACCTAATAAACTCTTTTTAAGTGTGGCCTGGCGACCAAGCTGTTGTTCTTGCATTCCTAAGCTTGTATTCTCGAGAGTAAGGGTTTAAGTCATAACCAGGGCCGAGCACAATGAGAGTATCATCTTTTGTAACATTCTGTTCTTTTTCAAGCAAAGCGTCCAGACAAACAGGTTTTGCCATAATACCCACCCTTATGAATGTTGTATGTAAAGATAAATAGGTATAATAAACATTTCATATTAGATTACGTTTTTTCCGAGAATGCCCTAATTAAACTAAGCATAATATGAAAATATTATAATAAGGTGTTGTTAAATAAGCAAGATTGTTTGGATTTCCTTTAGATTTTGCGAACCTGAATGAGAAGGTTTTTTATAAGATTATTTAATCGATAGTTTTATTAAGCAATAATCCTCTAAAAGCTTTGATGACAGTTAATCAGACTTTAAAAGAGGTTAATAACCTTTGCAAACCATTAACCCAGTTGCATTACGTAAAGGCTGTTTGGGTTTATGGAAGTGCTCTAAGAAAAAAAGAACTGAAAAAAACTTCTGATATAGACATACTTGTTTTGATTGATGACACGCTACCAAGATTTAAGCAAAGCTGGGTTGCAAAAGTTAATCTTTTAATAGAATTAATAAGTATGAAAGCGTTAAAAAAGGGTCTAAAGTTACATTTCCAGCCGCCAAAAAAAGTTACTTTGTGGTGGGAATTATTGATGAGTGGTGAGCCATGGGTTATAACATCACTCAGAAACTCAAAAATCTTCCATGACCCATCAGGTTATATTAGTTTATTAAAGAAACTGTTAATAAAAAGGAATGTTTTTGCAAGGGAGAGGAGTGTTGAAAAACTGATTGAGAGGTCTTCTAATGATTTGCTTGAAGTAAAACACATCCTCCTTAACAAGTTACCCCAAGAATTATTGATGATAACTACAGAAACAGCTCAGAGGGTTCTTGCTTATCACAACAGGTTCCCAATAACTACAAGTGACACAGTCAAAGAGTTAAAGAAGGTTTTTGCTCACAAACTAATCTCAAAAACAGTTATAGATGATTATGAAGAGTTGTGTATGACAGTTAAGAAAATAAACAAGGGAGCGCTTTCGGAGTTCACAGGCAGAGATTTTGATAGGTATTATGATAAGATAATGGAATTTATAAAGATCATGGAAAAAATATATGAACAGCTCGAGGAGAAAAAAATTGATTCTATTCTTAAATCTTCTTATCTTGATGTAATAAGGCTTGCTAACAAGGCTGTTTTGAGCTGCACGAAAAAACACCCGAAGGATAATGATGAGCTTTTAAAATTGTTTAATGAGAAACTTGTGAAAAAGAATATTATAGATGAAGTTCATTTACAAACTTTAAAAGAGTTAATAAGTTTTAATAAAACAAAAAACAAGAATAAAATCAGGAAGGAGCGTTACCTAAGCAGGGTTTATATAAACAGTTTTGAGATAGCAGTTAATGAATTGCTTGAAAAAAATGCAAGAAAAAATATCACTAAAAAAAAGCGAAGAGCTTCTTAAAAACTTAAAGAAGCTAACAGATTACTTAATAAATAAGTACACGCGTTTTATTAAAGCAGTGTGGATTACAACTCCTGATGAAATACTTTCCAATGATGACTTGACGATAATGATACTTATTGATGATATTAAAG
>RFII01000057.1 GCA_003695265.1 Candidatus Woesearchaeota archaeon
GTCATTATGTTTAAATATTTTTCTTTTTTATGAATAAATTACCATAAAAATAATTTTAGTTAGAAAATATTCTCATTTTATTTGGATAAGTTAATAAACAATCTTGTCTTAAGATTACAAAAAATAATGAGGGGTGATAAATATGGCAAAGCTGGATAAAAAATCTGAGTTTTGGGAAAAGGTCTATGCCAGTTTTGACATTAAAAACTTCAAAGAAAAAAGCACATGCACCCCCATCATAGAGGAGAGGGATTCTCTCATTTTATTACAATCAGCTAGAAGGTCACAAAAAAGAGGAAAGTACCACAAAGCAATCTCAATATATCAAGAAATTCTTGAGAAGTATCCTGAAACTGAAGGAGCTTTCATTGCAAAGTATTACTTAGATGCGCTGCCAAGAAGAAGGAAAAATGTGAAGCTTTAAATACTTTTATTATTCTATTTTTTTTATGGTGCTTGAAAGAATTTACCCAGCATCCTGGCTGGAAAAAAAGAGTTACTTCGCTTTTTTGCTCGGCTTGACATATTCAGTGATAGGCATTGGTCTTGCAGTGTTCATTTTTCCGCAAAGCCCTGGCATTGCGTCATTGGCGTTCACTTCTTTGCTGTTGTTGCCTTCACTTTACAGGTTGATAACAATTGATGAGATAAAAGAGAGCAGCGAGCAAAGGTTCAGCTGGCAAAAGCTCTGGCAGGACAACAAAAACTTTATCAAAATATTCTTGTTCTTAATGCTTGGGATAGAAATCGCGTTCACATTATTTGCAATAATTTTTCCTGATGCAGCCCTCGTGCACATCTTTGGTGAGCAGACAGCCATTTACAAAGGATACACAGGGGGCATTTATTTTACATTAGACCTTTTCAAGCACATTTTTCTTAATAACATAAAAGTATTAGGGCTTTGCTTCCTGTTGTCTTTAATGGTTGGCGACGGCGCAATATTCTTTCTCATATGGAATGCTTCGGTGTGGGGAACAGTCTTTGGCACTCTTGCGAGAAGCGCAGCCGCAAACATAGGAGGGCATCCACTGCTATATTATTTAGTAATATTCATAACCGTCCTGCCGCACGGACTTTTAGAGGTATTAGCTTACATACTGGCAGCCATAGCAGGAGGAGTAATATCAAGGGGAATGATGGAGGAAGGAGGGCTTACTCCACGCATGAAAGAAATACTGGCTTATAATCTTGTGATTTTAATAATCTCTATAATTGTGCTTGCTTTAGGGGGTGTTGTAGAAACACTTGTCCTTGACAACGCAGAAGCTTACAGGATGATAATCAACTCTGCGTTTGGAGTTTAAGCACTTTATTTTTAAATTCGTAAAGGTTATGCACAACATGGCTTCCTCTTGTTTTTCCAGACCTGTCAAGAAGAAAAGACCTTATACCAGCTCTTGCAGGAACCTCATAATCAGTTATTAAGTCGTTGCCAACATGCACTATTTGGGAAGTCCTGATTTTTAATGTGTCGCACACTTTTATGAAAACATTATGCCCTTTTGTTAATGTGTGAAAATCAGAAGGCGCAGAAAAAACGTGCTGAAAATAATTATTAAGACCCTCAGCCTTTATTTTTATATCCAAAAATTTTCTCTCAGCATTTGATATTATTATTAATCTGAAATCCTTATTTAATTCTTTTATGACTGGAAGAGTGTCCTCAAAAAGACAAATATGATATTTCATATCATCAAGCAATCTCTTGTAATTATCAAGGTTAAAACGGTTAAACCAGAAGCCTATATCAGTCCACCTGTTGGTCCTCCCTCTTAACTTTTCGTATTCTGCAAAAACCTCTTCTTTTGCCTTAGCGACAGGCAGAGAATATTTTTCTGCGTAAAGCTTCGGGATTTCCTCGTTCCAAACCAGGTTATCAAAATCCTCTTTGACTAAAGTTCCGTCAAGGTCAAAACTAATGACTTTGTATTTCATAATAAGTATAGACTAATAGCCATCACAGCCATGCCGAGTATCAGACCAATTATTGAAACGTGGTTGTTGTCTGACTTAAAAGAAAGGGGCAGCAGCTCATCAAAGCTTATGAAAACCATTATTCCCGCGACAAATGCTAGGGACAGGGATAAGATTGAAGGATTAAGAAAAGGCATTAATATTAGGATTCCTATGACAGCACCGACAGGCTCTGCGATTCCTGAGAAAAGCGAATACCAGAATGCTTTTGCCTTGCTTTTTGTAGCATAATAAATTGGCATCGCCACTGCAATACCCTCAGGTATGTTGTGTATGGCAATTGCGAAAGCCAATGGAACACCTAAGCTAATATCCCCTAATGAGCTTACAAAAACAGCAAGGCCTTCTGGAACGTTGTGGATTGCAATTCCCAAAGCAGTGAATATGCCTGCTGCCATAAGTTTCCTGTTTTTCTTGTTTGACTTGACCTTTTCCTCTATGTATTCGTGAGGTATTAGGAAATCAAGAGACATAATAAAGAGTATTCCGACAAAGAAAGCAATGTTAGCCTTCAGAAATCCGACATCATTGACAGCGCTTGCCAGCAGTTCAGCAAAAGACACGTAAATCATAACCCCTGCTGACAGACCCAATGAGAAGTGAAGATATGTTTCCTTAAAATCCTTTATGAAAAGGGAAATCAAGCTGCCAAAACCAGTTGATATTCCTGCAAGAAAAGTCAGGAGAAATGGTATCCATATATTAGAGGTTTCCATTTTTTACAAATGATAACACTTACTTTAAATCTTTTTCCATTTAATGCCTAATTTTACTCTCTTTTGGAAACAATGAACAAATACCAAAGAAAAGCATTGTTAACAGCGCGATTGAGATTACCAGTTCTTGAGTCATTGTATTAAGGCTTCCACCTTAGCATTGTTCTAGGAAAAGCAATCGCGTCTTTAATGTTGTCTAACTTGCAGATCCATGCTATGACGCGCTCAGCGCCTATGCCGTAGCCTGAGTGCGGCACGCTCCCATACCTTCTTAGGTCAAAGTACCATTCGTAATTTTTTATGTCTTCACCTTCTTTCTCAAGAGCTTTTCTCATTTCCTCAATGTCAGTTGAGCGCTGGCTTCCACCAACTATTTCGCCGTAGCCTTCAGGGGCGAGCATGTCAAAACACAAAGCTTCATCCTTGTTTGCTGGGTCAGAAGGCTTGTAAAAGGCCATTATTTCCTTTGGGTAATGCGTGACAACAACCGGCGTGTCAAAGTGCTTCATCAAGCGGTCTTCCTCAATTGTCCTTAAGTCTTTGCCGAAAGGAACATCCATGTTCTCCTTTTCCTTAAGTATTTTCAGCGCTTCCCTGTACTTTATGGTGGGCCACTTTTTCTTCACTATTCTCTTTAGTTTCTCAACGTCTTGGCCTAAGAACTTAAGCTCTTCCTCATTTTCCTCAATCACTCTGCTTATAACGTACTTCAACTCTTCCTTGGCGAACTCTGAAACTTCATGCAAGTCCATCCAAGCTGCTTCCATTTCAACCATCCAGAACTCTGACAAGTGGCGTGAAGTCTTAGATTTCTCAGCCCTGAAAGTAGGGGCTGAGTCATAAACCCTTTCCAAAGCAAAGACTGCTGCTTCTGCGTAAAGCTGCCATGACTGCGAAAGGTAAGTCTTGTTGTTGTAGTATTTTACTTCAAACAGTGTGGAGCCGCCCTCGCACTGGTTGGGCTGCAGAATTGGGGGGTCAAACCTGTAAAACCCTTTTTTCTTGAAGAACTCGTCTCGGGCAGTCATGAAAGTGCTTCTAACTTTCATTATTGCAGTCATTTTTCTTGAGCGAATCCATAAATGCCTGTTCTCATCAAGAAACTCGCGGCTCTGGTCTTTCGTAATCGGGTAAGTGTGGCTCTCACCTATTATTCCGAAAGAATCCGCTTCTATCTCATATCCTGTCGGCGCCCTGCTGTCCTTTTTTATTCTGCCTTCAATCGCCATGCTTGTCTCAACTTGTATTTTGTCAGCCACTTCAAAAAGCTGGTCGCCAATAGTTTCTCTGGTAATAACGCATTGTATTATGCCGGATGAGTCTCTCAGAACTATGAATTTCACTTTGTTTGAGCCGCGCTCACGCCAAACCCATCCTCTAACAGCTACTTTTCCTGAGCCTTTTTTCATTGCCTCTTTAATTGACATGAATTTCATTTTTATCACTTCCTTATTGATATGTGCAATTCGTCAAGCTGCTTCTTGTCAGCCTCGTTAGGCGCGTCATCCACAAGGCTTTTGCAATACTTGTTTTTTGGGAACGCTATAACTTCCCTGATGTTGTTTTCTCCGCATATGATGGCAACGAGCCTGTCCAAGCCAAAAGCTATTCCGCCGTGGGGCGGAGCGCCGTACCTGAATGCGGTAAGCATATGACCAAACTTTTTCTGCTGCTCCTCTTTGCTTATCTTGAGCGCGTCAAACATTTTTTCCTGAAGCTCGCGGTCATGAATTCTTATAGATCCGCCGCCGAGCTCCCACCCGTTTAATACCAAGTCGTACGCCCTTGCAACAACTTTTTCAGGATGCTTATCAAGCAAGGGTATGTGCTCTTCTTTCGGGCTGGTGAAAGGGTGATGAACGGCGACATGCCTCTGCTCATCCTCATCGTACTCTAGCAGAGGGAATTCTGTTATCCACACAAAATTCCATTTTTTAGCGTTTATTAGTTTGAGCTTTCTGCCGAGGTGAAGCCTCAGCGCTCCAAGAGAAGTTTGCGCGACGTGCCTTTTGTTATCGGCAACGAAGAGCAGCAAGTCTCCTTTCTTCGCGCGTGTTGCTTTTATGAGTTCTTTTTGCAACTCGTCACTGAAAAACTTTGCTGCGCTGCCTTCCAATTCATTGCCGACTTTTAAGGAGACAAGCCCTTTTGCATCGTACACTTTCACAATTTTTTCGCATTCCTCAACCTCTTTTCTTGAGAAAGACGCGCATCCTTCCGCGTTCAGGCACAGGACCAAGCCGCCTGAACTGACAATTTTCTTGAAAACATTGAATTCAGACTTCTCTGCTATTCCTGTCACATCAACAAGCTCAAGGCCGAAGCGCGTGTCAGGCTTGTCTGATCCGTAGCGCTCCATCGCCTCTTTGTATGTTAGTCTTGGGAAAGGCGTTTTTATGCTTACGTTAAGTATTTTTTTCCAAATCTCTTTCATAAGCCTCTCATTAACATCAAATATGTCGTCCTCTGTGACGAAACTCATCTCCAAATCTATCTGGGTGAATTCAGGCTGGCGGTCTGCTCTCAAGTCCTCATCCCTGAAGCACTTAACAACCTGAACGTAACGGTCAAAACCGCTAACCTGAAATAACTGCTTGAACTGCTGCGGAGACTGGGGCAGCGCAAAAAATTTTCCTGGGTGAACCCTGCTCGGAACCAAATAATCGCGAGCTCCCTCGGGAGTCGGCCTGGCAAGAAATGGGGTTTCTATTTCTAAAAAGCCTTCCTTGTCAAAGAAGTCGCGGACTGTTTTCACAACCTTGTGCCTCGTAGCAATGTTTTTCTGCATTTTTTCCCTTCTTAAGTCAAGGAAGCGGTACTTCAAGCGAGCGTCCTCTGTTGTTGAGGGATCATCAGGCTCAATTGGGAGAGGATCAGCAAGGCTTAAAATTTCAAAGTCAGCCACAGCAACCTCTATTTCTCCTGTTGCGCGCTCCTTATTTACCATACCCTTCTTGCGCTCACGCACCACGCCATCCGCCTTAATCACAGACTCCCTTCTGAGTGATAGAACTTTTTTCTTTACAGATTCTTTAGTGATGTCAAAAACTAGCTGTGTTATTCCATACCTGTCGCGAAGGTCGACAAAGCTCATGCTTCCAAAGTCGCGCCTGCTGTGAACCCAGCCGCACAGAGTCACCTTTTTTCCTGTGTCTTTCCTGCGCAATTCTCCACACGTGTGCGTCCTCAACATATTAACACCTTTTGTGTCCTTTTGTTTTTAAATGTTTCTTTAGAGCTTCCGCAAGCCGCGTTGTTAGGAGCGCCCAGAATAAAAAAAGCACCCCTCACCTAATTATCATTATTATTTATATTGAACTCTAAAGAAAACAGACTGCACGCCTTGAATATTTTTGACGTTGACATAAAAAGAAGGAAATTAAGATTATATTTAAAGATTGTGTATTTTATAGATTTTATAAAGAAAACTTACTAAAAAACAAACATGTGAGAACTGTGTGTTTCAATACCTGTCTTATCAATAATTTGTTGCAACATTGTTGCAGGATATTCCCCATTTGGACCTCTCGAAGAAAATATTAAGTGATAGCTCCCAAATGGACCTCGTGCGACAAACTTAAGCGATCCGTCTTCAACCATATGTGGATAAAGTTCTCTTGTTGCTTCTTTCAAAGCGTTTAGTTCATTTCTAGAAACATGGTCCAGTTCATGCCTATAACCCATATTTATACTAAAATCAAATATCTTTTGATCATCAAGTGATCTTTGAATTAAATAATCCCCAGTAAAAACCGTTGTTAAAGCAACTGCTGCAAGAGTCGTTGCTAATTTATGACGCCTAAAAAAATCAAAAACTCTTTCAGCAAGAGACTAATCTTCTGTGAAATTTTTCATAAAAAACTCAAAAAAATATTTATATTTAAAGTTTTCTCTCTGAATCAAATTATCCTTCCTCTAAAATCTTGACTTCGCAATCACATAATTCCTTGAATTTCTGCGCGTCTGCCTCAGAGCCCACAATCGAGTTGTAATGCATTGGAATTGCAAGCTTTGGATTTATCACATTGGCTGCCTCTGCAGCTTCTGAAGCAGTCATCACGTAAGTGCCGCTAACTGGCAATAGAGCAATGTCAATGTCCTTTAGCTCATTCATTTCTGGAATTTTGTCTGTGTCGCCCGCATGATAAATCCTTGTCCCGCCGATATTGATTACATAGCCAAGCCAGTTGTTTTCTTTGGGGTGGAATTTCTTGTTTGTGTTGTAGGCTGGAACTGTCGTGACTTCAATCTCGCCAATCCTGAAAGTTTGGCCCGGCTCAACAGTCATTATGTCCTTGCAGTCAATCTTTGACATCTTGTTCTGGCAGTCCGGCGGCGCAATGATTATTGTCTCAGGAGTTGAGATTAACTTTAAATCCTCAACGCTGCAATGGTCAAAATGCTCGTGCGTGATAAAGATGATGTCTGCCTTCTCAGCATCAGAAGAGAGCTGGTAAGGGTCAATGTAAATTGTTTTGCCGTTTCTTATTTTGAAAGAGTCATGCCCAAGCCAAGTAAGGTTTATACCATTATATTCCATAACAACCACCCTAAAAACAGATTATATTAAATACTTATTTAAAACTTTCCCAGTTCA
>RFII01000058.1 GCA_003695265.1 Candidatus Woesearchaeota archaeon
GTGAACACAACATTTAAGGTTATGAACACTGGCAATTCAACGCTTGAAATAAGCTCGATAAGCACTTCATGCGGGTGCACAACTGCTGAGATGGACGAATTAGTGATAGAGCCAGGAGAGTCTGCTACTTTAACAGTGTTTTTTGACCCAGACTTCCACGAGGAGCCGAAAGGGAGGTTCAGCAGGACAGTGTTTTTAGAGACCAACGATCCTGAAAACCCAGAAGCAGAGGTAAAAATATGGGTTGATATTTTAGAGGGTGAATAATATAAAGATGATGTGATGTGTTTTAATATTAGTTAGATTAAAAAGATGGCATAATCAAATAATGTTTTGTGATTTGAAAATGGAGGTAAGAAAATGGAAGAGCATGAGAGTAAAGAAATAAAAAAACACGCTGCAAAGCACCATAAGAGGCATAGGGAAGAGAATATTGTGACAAAGCCTGTTGCTGCGCTCATGGTTTTGGCAATACTTGTTGTTTTGTTTAACCAGGTGCAGATAAACAGCATTTCAAAAATGCTTGAACATGGCATTTCAACAAAGACTTCCAGCTCAGGAACTCCTCTGCTTGCCGGCGAAAAAGACCTTTCCAGCATAAACATTGACGAGCTCAAAACAACAGGCCACACAGTGGCGGCTGTTTTTCCTGTGGAAAATATCAAAACACCTGATGATGCTATGGCAATAATGTTTCCGACAGGAACGCCTGATTACGGCGAGGAGTTAGGCGTCAGCTATGACGACCCTGTTTCGTCCTTGTCAGTTCTTGCAAGAATGTACCGCGGCTTAAAGGACGAGGTGCAAAAGAATAATCCAGAAGCGTGGCATAGGTTCATGAGCTTGGCTTCGAAGCCTGTCGGAATATCATGCGAGTACTGCTGCGGAGTAGGCCCGGTTGGAATTGACAAGAACGGGAATTCAGCGTGCGGATGCCAGCACAACCCAGCGCTGCTCACAGTAGCATTGTACCTGACAGCATACACTGATTACACAGACGGAGAAATACTTAGGGAAGTGATGAGGTGGAAAACCCTGTTTTTCCCTAAGAAAATGATAGAGCTCGGAATGACAGTTGCAGGGGGAGACACATCAGCATTAGATAACCTGCCAGGAATGGTTGGCGGCTGCTAAACAAAAAAAACATTTAGGAGGTAAAGGAAGATGAGGATAAGAAAAGCAACTTTTGTGGCGATAATACTAGGACTGCTTGTTATTATATCTGTGGTGCAGGCTTTCCAGCTGAACAGCCTGAAAGAGAAAGTGGCTGAGGGGGAGATGAAGATTTCCTCGGCCAGCAGCACTACCAGCGCTGCTGCAGGAAGCAGCGGAAGGCAAACGGCAAGCTTGCCTAGCAGCATAAAAGACTTGCCGCAAATGGTCGGAGGCTGCTAAAAACAAATCTTTTTTTATTATTTTCTTATTTAAGTGTTCAAGATAAAACGTTTTAGAAGGTGAGGAAAAATGGAAGAACAAGAAGAGCATAAAAAAACGCATGATCACAAGCATCACAAAAGAAATATAGCTTCAAAGGAATCTTCAGGAAAAGTTTTCACAGCTTTGGGGATTATTTTAATAATCGTTGCGCTTTACAATGTTTTTCAAACATCATCTTTAAGCAGTGTTTTTAATGAGAAAATCAAAGAGGCGGAATTGGCTGCTAAGCCGGCAGAAGTCCAGCTGACAATAATAACTACGCCTTCCTGCGAGGACTGCTTTGATATATCCTCAGCAGTTAGCATGATAGAATCAACAGGGGTTAATGTCACCAGCAAAAAAGAAGTTGAGTTTCTCAGCCCGGAATCATTGTCTCTGGTTGAGGAGTACCAAATTGAGAGAGTGCCAACAGTTATAATAACTGGAGAGATTAACAAGTCAAGGTCTCTGGGCAACAAGCTGAGGAGCAGCGCTGAGAAAAAAGGAGAAGCATACGTTTTCACAAAAGTAGAGCCACCGTTCATTGACGCGAATGTTGGAAAGGTCAGGGGAAAAATCTCACTAATTCATATCAGGAAATATGATTGTGAGAAGTGCTTTAACCTCACGCCTTTCATCAGCCAGCTAAGCGACCTAGGCTTAAAGTTTGAGGAGCAAAGGACTGTCAGTAGCGACAGCAAAGAAGGAAGAGAGCTTATCAAAAAATACGACATAAAAAAACTGCCAACAGTAATAATGGACAAGGAAGCAGAAGTTTACCCAACAATAGCAGAAAACTGGGACAACATGGGAAGCATAGAAGAAGGCAATTACTTTGTTATGAGGCAAGTGAGCCCGCCTTATTATGACGTTGATGAAGGAAGGCTAAAAGGGTTAGTGTCAATGAAAGTTCTTTTAGACAGCTCATGCGGTGAGTGCTATGACCCAAACAGGTTCCACAAGCCAATACTGCAGCAAATGGGCGTTGTGTTTGACAAGGAAGAAGAGATTGATGTTTCAAGCGATGAAGGAAAAGAGCTTATCAAAAAATACGACATAGAGAAAGTGCCAACAATAATATTGACGGGTGATGTTGAGGAATACCCTGTCTTAGTAAACGCTTGGAAGAGCGTGGGCACAAACGAGTCAGACGGAGCTTATGTTTTCAGGGCTGTGGAAGTCTCAAGGCAGGCTTACAAGAACCTGACAAGCGGAGAAGTCATCGGCGGAAAAGCTTCTTCCAGCAGCAAAACCCAGAAGGATGACTCAAGCGGGAAAGATGAAGCAGAGCTCAGCAGCGTGAAAGACTTCAATGTAACGGCAAAGCAATGGGAATTCACGCCAAAGGTTATAAGAGTCAAGCTTGGCGACACAGTAAGGCTTCACGTGAAAAGCATTGACGTGACGCATGGCTTGGCCTTGCCTGATTTCGGAATAAA
>RFII01000059.1 GCA_003695265.1 Candidatus Woesearchaeota archaeon
ACCAAAAAGAATGCCTATGCAGTACCCTGAAGAGACAATTACAACAAGCCAGAAAGGCAGAAAAGAGGTTCGCGTCCTAATAAGCAGAGGCAAGTTTGTTCGCTACAATTACCTTGATCCAGAAACAGGAAAGCCTGCTGAGCAGGGAAAGGAAAGCATTCTGCTAAAATCCGAGAACGGCGAAGAGGAGCACCTTTTCTGCATACCCTTAAAAAACGGCAGAAACATTTTAATAAGAAAAAAGAATGATAAAAAAAGGAAGTTGTGGGACCCTAAATCAAAAAAAGCGGTTGATGCGTTATGAAAAAGGAAATAGAAGAAACGCTTGAAAAAGTCAAAGAGCTTGAGAAAGAAGATCCTTTATCTGAGGAAGATCTTAAAAAGAGCGATGAAGAATTCAGGAAAGAGAACGAACAGCTGAAAAAAATGCTTGAAAGCGAGTTTTCCTACAAGTACAAAGGAAAAAAAGTGAGGATATCTTTAGAAGAGGAAAACGTAGAATTGAAAAAAATACTGGAGCAGATGAGAAAGTCTCAGCCTACGTAAGACATCATTTTCTTCTCCTGCTGGCTTCTCGCTATACTGCTTTGCTGTAACAAGCCCTTAATTTTCTCCTCGAATTTCTCTGCCTGTTTTAGCAGCGGCGCAGTATCAACTTTTAATCCGAGATACTTGTCAAGTATTTCAATAACTCTTGCGGCTGCCTTGCTGTCAGGAAACTGGCTGTGAGTGTCTGCAAAAATGCAGGACATTGGAATATTTCCAACTTCAAGAAGCAAAGCCGCAGTAACACCCATTATTATCCCCTCCTTAAGCGGCGTAACGCCTATTTTCTCAAACTTCTTTTTTCCTTTAGCATGATTCGCAAAATAAAAAGCCTTCTCCTCTGTAAGAGGCGAGCTGGCACCCACGCCCTCAACGCTTATAAGCTCTTTCGCCTTTAATTCTTTCGCAAGGTCAACCAGCGCTTCTGAGACCTTCCACTCATAGCCCTGCGTTGTTGTCACCATGTGGAATATTAATAAGTTGTATTTCTTGTCATAATAAATTCCCATTGGGTGCACTAATTTTGATTCGTGTATTGCAACAATGGAAGGCATTTCCTCAAACATGAAATTCCCAATAATTTCTGCTTTTAAATGCTCGACCAAGAATTCTGTTGTTATTGTCCCGACAAGGCCGAAGCCTGGAAAACCTTCAATTATAGTAACCCCTTTTGGTTTTTTCTTTAATTTTAATTTCATACAGGCACACCTCTTTTCAGTATTCTGTTTGTGCTCTTTCTTATTTAAAATTATCTTTTTTAATCAAAAGCTTTATATACCTATTTTCTCAGGTTTAAGCTTATGCAAAACAAAAAGATGCTGATTTTCTTAGGCTTATTTTTATTACTTGCAGCATCAAATGTTTTCGCAGCCACTAACTGGTTAACAGACATTTTTCAAGACGCTTCTTTTGACCCAGCAGAGCTTTACAAGGATTACGGGCCGTTCATTGACTTTGTTATTTACCTCATAATATTTATCGGTCTTACTAGAACTGTCTTTGACAGAGTATATGGGACTAAGGGCGGCTCAAAAGCAATTTCTATCGGCCTAGGTATCGCAATGTCCATTGGCCTTTCAGTGTGGGGCAAATTCCGCATCGGCGATTTCGGGCCTATTGTTGCGCTTATCCTAATACTCTTAGTAGGCATAGTCCTTTTCAATCTTCTAAGGAAAGCCGGCTTGGGCATAGGCTCAGCCGCATTTGCTTTTCTCATAGTTTATTTTATACTCAAAGGCGCCCTTCCAGATGTTTTTGTTTGGTTAGAGCAAAAAATTCCTTGGCTCGGCCCCATCTTAGGTTTTTTGGTTTTTGTTTGCGTTTTCCTTGCTATCGGCGCCGTTCTTAAGAAAATCACTGGTGGAGGCCCCTTCAGCGGCCATTCAGGCCCGAGAAGAAGCTTCAGGGATCACATCGGCGAAGAGATGAATAAGCAAAGGATAAAGCAGGCCAGAAAAGACGCGAAGAGAGCAGAGCGCGAGCTTGAGAGCGCAAAAAAAGACGAGGAAAAAGAAAAGCATGAGTTGCGCGACTTTGAAAAACTTGAAAAAAAGGAAAAAAGAGAGCTTCATGAAATAGAGCGCGACCTTAATGTAATCAGAGACGCAATCCACAAGTATGGTGAAAGCCCAGAAGACCGCGCCAAAATAATAACAAAGATTCATGAGATATTCTCTGATGCACAGGAGCTCCAAGGCCACACTCCTAAGATGCAGGAATTATTGAAAGAAATTGAGGCTCTTGAGCAGGAAGCTGTGAGAAATGAGGAAAAATCAGAAGCTGAGGGAGAAAAGGCTTTGGAAGAGGCGCCTGATAAAGACGCTGCAAAAAAGGCAAAAGACTTTGAGGAAAGGGCAGCTGATCAAAGAAAGAGGGCTGCTGACGAATTGAAAAGATTAAGGGAGGAGCTAAGCCCTCTGATGAGAAGGCTTCAGTTTTATGAGCAGGCGTTCCCGCAAAGGATACAGTGGGTTTTGAATGCTTTGCAGCAGAACAATTTGGTTAATGCCATAAAGCAGATTGATGGTTGCATAAGATACGTGAAAGGCTTGGAAGAAATACTGAGAAAGATAAGGCATGCGCGTGAAAAAATAGAGAGGGACATTAAGAAGCAGATTCATGACACAAGGCATATGAAAAAGGATGAAAAAGCTGCGGAATAAAAATCAGTTTCTTCTCGGTAAAATTCAAAAAGTTTAAATACTATCTGTTCAACAAATTAGGCTAGTATGAGATTTGATTGGAAAAAGAGCGTGTTAGCAATACTTATAGCACTGTTTTCTTTGCAAAAAAATGTTTTAGCCGCTAATTGGCTGAATGATTTTTTCTCTGAATTCGCTAACTTTGACATGGCCAGGATTTACAGCCAGTACCACAGCTTCATCGACTTCTTCATCTACGTTATGATCTTTGTCGGCATAGGCCAAGTAACTCTTTACAGGATTTACAAAGGCAAAGACGTTAACAACGCAGCAAAGGCAGTCAGCGTTGGTGTGGGCTTGGCCTTAGCAATTGCGCTGACTGTTTTTAAGCCAGAAGTCTTCTCAATCTCAACTCTTGGCCCAATAGCCGCAATAATCATTGTGATTCTTCTTGGCATAGTCTTATTTGGTGTTTTAAGACCAGTAACAGGGGATTCTGGGGGGTCTGCTGCAATAGCATTGATTGTTACATATTTCGTAATGCGCGGAGTAGTCCCAAGCGTTTATAATTGGATTAAGCAGCACGCCCCTTTCATTAACGGCTTCATGGGCATAGTCATCCTGATAGCTATAATAAGGGCTTTCCAATGGATTTGGAGGGCATTAAGCGGAAGAGGGTCTGGTGGTGGAGATGATGGCGGAAGTGGTGGAGGTGATGATGGGGGAGGAGGTGGTGGAATACTGCCCAGGCGCAGAATAAGGGATGAAGAGGATGAAGGCCCTCCTAGAAGGCGCGGCTGGAAGCCGAACAAAGTCCATAACTTTAATGTCAGGCACATGGGCGACCACGTTCAGATGTGGTGGGACCCAAGGCCTGATGATGAAAGAATAACCTTTTATGAGATTCAAAAGAAATCCATTGCCAGGTTTGGATTCTTTAGGGAGCACACTATTTGGCGATTGCAGATTCAGCCTACAAGGTCATTTACGTGGCGCACAGTCTATCATGATGTTCATGTCGGCACTCAGGCTAATCCTGTCATTGACAATTTTAAGGTTAAGCCAGGCCACGATTACAAGTACAGGATTGCCGCCTCAAACGAAGCTGGAAGAGGCCCTTACGCTTATACTGAAACAAACCTTGTTGCGCAGAACTTCATGCCAATAATACTAAACGTTACTGTTGATCATGATGGTAACGCAACATTAGAAGGAGTTATAAGGTGATTTAAACGTCAATAGACAATGCCGGAGAACTTGAAAAGGAGAAAAAACCGCTTCCCCTCAAAAAAATTGTAGGCTTTGTGATGGGCATTAAAAATAAGCAGTACACTCGGCCGTTAATGCCTGCTAATGTTTACCTAAAAATAGTTTTAAAACACGGTGAAAAACCAATAATTATCAATCCCTGGAGCAAAGAAGATTACAAACTTCTTGAGAAAAAATTCCCAAAGGTTTTTGAGGATGTCAAGCCAAACATAAAATTCTTCAAGCCATACCAGATTCCTGAGTGGGTTAAATCAGAAGACCACATGGGTTATTTTGAGTTCGAGGCTCCTATATCAAAACTTTGGGATTACTTAATCACAGCAGTGGTTGAGAAGGATGAGAGGAGCGTACTTGACGAGGGAAGCGATAATGGTGAGGGAAAGCAGGATTTCATTTACTCAAACGTATTAAATCAAACAAAAGGTGATTACGGTCCTGTAATAGTCGCTTTTTTTGACAAGTGGCTGCCAGAGCCGCCTCCTAAAAAACTGAGGGACACAAAGCCGCCAACGCCAAAAGAAATTGAGGACATGATGAAATACGCCTTAATCAAAAAGTAAAAAAATGGTTGATGTAAAAGATTTAAGAAAAAGGGGAATAAAGCCTCCCAGCATCGATCACTCCAATGCTTTCTTGGAGTGCATGAACCAGAAACCTTTAGGGGCCTGCACAGGCTTTGCAGCAGCAGGAATTACTGAATATTACCTGTACAAGCTTTCTGGAAAAAAGAATCCTGAGCAAAGCATGAGGCGCTCCCCACTATTCTTATGGTGGATGTTCAGACCCACAGATTGCCCTACTCATAATAAGAGGGATAGGAATGAAGGATCTTATTGGCCTGGTTATGTTCAGGTGCTTGTCGATGAAGGGGCTTGTGATATTGACAAATATGATAATCCAACACTTATAGACACAAATAAAGGAAATAAGCAAGGATGCGGGGGTTATGACGGTCATTTCACAGAAACTCCGTCGCGAGAGGCTTTTAACAACGCTGCTTCCAATAAAATATTTACAGGATTTGATGTATTGCCAAATGATCCTGATGCTTGGATTCAAGCTTTGCATGACGGTGACGTAATACTTCTGACATCACAAACCAAATTTCCCGAGAACATCACTGATTCTGGTGGTGATGCACTTCTTTCAGATAATATAAAAAAATTTTCTGGGGCTCACGCGTGGCTGGTTGTTGGTTATGACAACAATTACAAGGGAACTGGTAAGGAAGTGTTCAAGCTGAGAAACAGCTACGGAACTGGCTGGAAAGAAAACGGCTATTGCTATATTGAGCTGAAAACAATAAAAAGGATGCATTCTAATGCTGTCAGGATGAAAACAAAGGCTACTCCTGCACCGCCGCCAATGCCAAGTCCTCCTCCTGCGCCTCCTCCAGGCCCAATCCCGACTCCCACGCCCACTCCAACCCCCGCACCTACACCGACTCCAACTCCCACACCTACGCCTCCAAGCACTGGCAATTACAAGTATGCTTGGGCAATATTCACTAGCAATCATGATTTTCAGGACGCTCAGCAGAACTTCAGGCCCCCAGCAGCAATAAGGGGAACTATTATTGCGCAAGGCTCCGCAAGCCTAAACAGGCCTTTCACTAATATTGTACCAAACTTCCAGATGCAGCCGGGTTGGAAATTAGGGCTTGGCGCCTGCAACACAACCAACCCGAATTTCTGGATATGGGTTGACTGGACCGGCCATAACCCAGGCTCAATTTACGGCGAAATAAAAGACGAAGCAGGAAATCCTCTTCAAGGCGTTCAAGTTACTTGGAACGGTTTAACAACTGTTAGCAGGGCAGATGGTCATTACACAATTTCTGTTGACCCGACAAAATTTGGGACCTTCCCCTTGGAGGCAAAGCACACTGACTGCGATGATTTCAAGAATCCTGGCATTGCTGTCACTAATTCTAACCCTCATATTCAGTATGACTTCCAGATGACAAGGAAGAAAAGTAAAATTATAGGCCACACATTAAGCACAGAGCACGGAAATCCAAGAATTCCTGGTGTTAAGATAGAACTTACTGGAGGTCATACAACAACATCTAATCCAGACGGCTCATACGAGTTAGAATTGCCTGCCGGAACATATGATGTTAAGGCAACAAAGATGGGCTTTAAGGAAAAAAGAATCAACAGTGTTATTGTTCCACCAAGAGGCACGGCAAGGCAGGACATCCATCTTGAGCCTGACTATGCTAAAATAATCGGCCGCGTCATTGACTGGGATGAAGCAGATAAGGATGGAAGGCTTGCAGGTGCGGATGACAACACTCTTTATCATAACACAAACATTGGTGCAAAGGAAAACATTAAAGTGGTTTTAGGCGGAACAACCTCAGGAACCACTATTGACACTCCGGACATATTAAGTACAAGGACAAGGTCCGGCGGCTGGTTTGAATTTGGCAACGTAAAGCCGGGAAAATACATCGTTTACCTACCGGACAACACTTTTGAGCAAGGAGGCAGAAGAGTTCTTCCTCACCACAGGCTAAGGCCTTATGGAAGGCCCATTGACAGGCCGGTCGAAGTTGACTGGGGTGATGAGTTCAAGCACGTGATAGTTGCTGTGAAAGAAGATACTGGCAATAAGCCAACAGTGAGAATAATCCAGCCTAAGCCGACTCCACCACACAATCCTATACCAGAAGACAGCGATGAAGAAATAACCTTTGAGGGCGAATTCTTGAACGTTGACCCTTCATTCAAGTCGCATTACAAATGGTACATCAATGGAAGGGTGATTGACGAGAATTCAAATGGCACAAACAAGACAACTGTGTTCAAGAAAAAATTAAGAGATTTGGGTCTTGGCGTTGGAACGCACACCATAAAATTGGAGTTGTTAAACTCGCCAACAAGGCCGAGAAGGATTTCTGATAGTGTTGATATTATTGTGGGGCCTGCAAAGAGAACATACATTGGAGGTTATGTTGTAAAATATTCTGACGACACCAAGACAATCCCCTTAGCTGATGTTGAGCTTGTTGACATTTCTGGAGGTTTTAGGCCGGCAGACAGGACGCTGGTAAAATATACAACTACAACAGATAATAATGGGCATTTTGAGTTTGAGGGTGTTGCTCCAGGGAAATACAAGGTTAGGGCTAGAAAAAATGGTTATGAGGATGGAGTTCATACTGATCCTGGAGGCCACCCGCCGAATGACATTGACGTGACTCC
>RFII01000060.1 GCA_003695265.1 Candidatus Woesearchaeota archaeon
GTGCCTTGCGGCTCAGGCCACAGCAGCATGAGAGGCCAGCTCGTCGTGGAATAATAAGGAGATTGGAGCATGAGAAAAACATTATTTTTTATTTTATTTTTTCTGTTAATCCTAGTCTCAGTTTCATTAGCGCAGTCTGACATGCCTGTCGGCCTGCAGAAAATAATTGAGTCTAACAGACAGATCACAGAGAGCTTCGCTGTTAAGGTGTCTTTTTTCATAGCGTTTGCAGCAGGAATCCTTGGCATATTATCACCATGTATTCTTCCGTTCCTGCCAGCCTATTTCTCCTACACTTTCAAGGAGAAAAAGAACATTACCAAAATGACAATAGTGTTTTTTTTCGGCTTTTCACTAGTCTTTGTTGTGATGGGAGTTATCGCAGGGTTTCTTGGAGAGCAGACATTGTCGGTCGTGCAAAGCGAATGGCTTGTCACAATAGCAGGCATATTCATTATAATACTCGGCTTAATGTCTTTGTTCGGCAAGGGATTCTCATCTTCCATAAAGGTGAAGCACAAGTCAAAGAATGACGTGCCAGGAACTTTTCTGCTTGGCGTGTTTTTTGCCCTCGGATGGACTGCGTGCCTCGGCCCAATACTTGCTGGAATTCTTGGAATAGGCGCTATACTGCACAACATCGGCTACTCCGCATTGCTTCTGTTCTTTTACTCTTTAGGCAATCTTTTGCCATTGTTCGTTCTCTCTGTCTTTTACGACAAGCTCAACCTTTCTGAAAGCAAATTCATAAGAGGGAAAAGTGTGAAAACATCTTTTTTCGGCAAGGAATACAGCTTCCACACAACAAACATGATATCAGGGTTTCTGTTTTTGACAATAGGGTTGGTGCTGGTATTGTATAAGGGGACTGGCATCATAAACAAGCTTGACATATTCCACACAAAGCAGTACTTTTATTCTGTTCAAAGGTTCCTCATAAATTGGGAGTACGCAAACATTGTCGGCGTTATTGTTTTCTTGCTGTTCGTGTTTGGAATAATCTGGTTCTTGCGCAAGTACAAGGCAGAGTAAAACTTGCAAGGTTAGAAATGTGTGGAATGGTGGCATATTTGTTAATATGCCTTGGCCATCCCATCAACATTGGTGGTTTTCAATGAGTAGTTATCAGTTGAAGTTATCAATCAGAATACATTATATATTTAATATATTAAGTATAGAAGCAATAGTTATATAAATAAGCAATGGTTTCCTAGAATATACTATGAATGAGGATTGTGTTATTTATAAAATAGCAGGGTTCATAGGAAAAAAGTGGACTATACCAATAATATTAGAGCTCTACAAGAAAAAACCAAAAAAGAGGTATTCTGAAATAAAGAAGAATTTCAGCGGCATAACCCCTAAGATACTATCGATGAGGCTTAAAGAGCTTGAAAAAAACGGGCTGGTAAAAAAGGAAATGGACATTTCCTCAGTGCCTGTAAAGTGCTATTATTCACTGACTGAAAGAGGATTGGATTTCATAAGAGTCATCAACCAGATAAAAAAATGGGGGCTGAAATGGAATTATGGGAGATGCTCTTCCAATGCAAAAAGCTGCAAGAACTGCGACTTATGAATTCCTAAGCTCCCTCAGAACATGATCTTCTAGCTTTTTCCTGTCAAAAAGCGGCTCTTTGTGGCTGAACTGGTAAAATTTTCTTCCATTCACAATGATTATTGGGGGGTGCCACGCAAGCCTTAACATGCAGTAAAACCAATGGTTAAGCCATGGCTTTATTTCAAATTCCACGTCTTTGCCTTTGAACTCCTTTTCCATCATGCTTTGTATTGTAGATGTTGCTAAATTGCATTCCTCGCACTTGTTTGTTATCCTGAAAGGGCCCCACTTGCCAGCCCACTTGTACTGTGTTATTTTAACAGTCATTTCAAAACTTCCCCAGTCTTCATGTACCACATGTAAAGGTCAAGCTCGGCAGGGCTCATGTTTAGCTGCGCGGCAAGCTTGTTGAACTTTTTCTCAAGCTCAAGGTACTTTTTCTTGCTCAGGTTTTTCGGGCTTTCTTTTATGACTCCGTTTTCGCGCATTAAGCTGATTATGTGCCTGTCAAGTATTGCAAAGTTCTTATAACCAACATTCCTCAAGAAATGCGATGCTTCCTTGTAACCCAGGCCTTTGATGTTTTTGACAAGCCATTCGCGGGCCTCAAATTCGCCCATTTCTGTTATTATCCTCCTAATTTTGTCTTTGATGTCAACATGGCACCTCGCATCAACAATAAACTTGGCCTTGTTGTTGTGGAAGCGGTGCTTATTCCTCTTGATAGTTTCACTCAGGTCTTTCTGGCAGTAGCCGCAGAAGCCTTTTGAGGTTAGCTCCTGCTGGATGTTTAATGCAGTGACTGCCTTTGAGTTTGCTGTTAAGATGCAGAAGCATAGCTCTGAAAACCATTCGTCTGTTTCTTTTTTGGCGAATGATTCAAATTCTTTCAGCCTGCTCTCAACTTTGTGTTTTACGCTTGAGTTTCGCAGCTCGCTTATAGTTTCGGCTAGGCCGCTCATTTTTTTCGCTCATTTCCTAATTTGCCCACAGGCCGTGAATATTGCAGTAAGCCCTTGCTTTTATCCCATCTGCATTCTCGACATAAAACTCTGCGACAGGCTTGTCGCCTGGCTTAAGCTTCCTGCAGAAAATGACTTTGCCTTCTTTCAAAAGCTGGATCATCTCAATAAAATGGTTTTCTTCCATTGGGTGATCAACAGAGCCTACTTTCACAGTAACTTTGCTTCCATCAACTGTAACAACAGGGACGTGCTTTTCTTTTCCCTCCTGCTGAGATGTTTTCTCTTCAATCAGCTTCATCGGCTTTCCGCAACAGACAAGCTCGCCTCCATGCGCTTCCAGTACTGAAACAACGTTCCCGCAAATCTCGCATTTGTA
>RFII01000061.1 GCA_003695265.1 Candidatus Woesearchaeota archaeon
CTTATTATCTGTATTAATTACCAGTAATGATGTAAAATTAAATATTCTAGGTTCTTATTTTGGAATGTCTGATTATGATAAAACTTGCAATTCATGCGGAGATGGTACTCCAATTGATGAATGTAGCCAAAATAAACAGTAAGTAGATAGTAAGTTTTTGGCAAAGAGTTTACAATTAATAAAGATTTCTGAAATTTTTCAATTAATATAAATTATAATCTTGAAGCACACGCTTTTACGAATCCGTCGAAAAGCGGCGCTGGCTTCATTATCCTTGACTTAAACTCCGGATGCGCTTGTGTTGCGATAAAAAAGATGTGGCCTGGAAGCTCCATGAATTCCATCAGCTTCCGGTCAGGTGACTGGCCTGAGAACAGCAGCCCATTATCCTCTAATATTTTGATGTATTCAGGATTAACTTCGTAGCGGTGCCTGTGCCTTTCATTAACTAAGTCTTTTTTGTAAAGGCTATGCACTTTTGTCCCTTTTTTTAGTGTGGCAGGCCATGATCCTAAACGCATAGTAGCGCCGTAATTATTATCTGCTAAAAGCTTTTTCTGCTCTGGCAATATATCAATGACTGGGTGCTTTGCGTTCGGCTCAATCTCAACTGTGTGCGCTCCTTTTAAGTTGCAGACGTTCCTGGCAAATTCTACAACTGCCAACTGCATTCCAAAACAAAGCCCCAAGAATGGGATATTGTGCTCTCTCAGGTATTGGATTGCCAGGATTTTCCCTTCTGTGCCGCTCTTTCCAAAGCCTCCCGGAACTATGACGCCGTGAACGTTGTTTAAGGCTGACAGTTTAAGAGGGTTTTTTTCAAATTCTTTTGAATTAAGCCATATTATTTCAGCCTGCGCCTTGCTGTGCCAGGAAGCATGTTTTATAGCTTCAATAACAGAGATGTAAGAGTCCTGCAGCACAAAATTTCCGATGTCAAAGTACTTGCCAACAACACCAATCCTCAATTTTTTGCGAAACAGAGGAATCTTATTAACGTAATTAGCCCAGGAAACAAGTTTTCCTTTTTTGTACTTTAGCCCGAAACGATTAAAGATTAACTCTCCGAAGTTTTGTTTTTCATAAACAATTGGAACCTCATAAATGCTTTTTAAGTCTGGGTTTGATATTACGTTGTTGCGCTTCACATTACAGAATAATGACAGTTTTTCCCTTCTAACTTCGTCTAAAGGCTGCTCTGACCTCGCAACAATAAAGTCTGGCTGGATGCCCTGCTCGTTTAATGCCCTGACAGAATGCTGGGCCGGCTTAGTCTTCATCTCTCCTATGTTTTTGGGGATTGGAAGATAAGCAACATGAATAAAAACCATCGGCTCTCCCTCAAGCCTCATAGTCCTCAGTGCTTCAAGAAAAAGCACGTTCTGGTAATCGCCTATTGTTCCTCCTACTTCAACAAGAACAAAATCCGAGTTTTTCCCAATAAGCTTGAGCCTTCTTTTCACTTCTTGTGGTATGTGGGGGATCACCTCGACGCATTTCCCATCATATTTGAGGTTTCGCTCGTCAGAGATAACCTTTTGGTAAACCTGGCCTGTTGTTATATTGTTAAGCTTTGAAAGGCTTACGTCAAGAAACCTCTCATAGTTCCCTAAGTCCTGATCTGTTTCCCCGCCGTCATCTGTGACAAAAACCTCGCCGTGCTCTGTTGGCCTCATAGTTCCTGCATCGAGGTTTATATAAGGGTCGATTTTTACAGGACTGACAGAGAATCCTTGCGACTTTATGAGTCTGCCAATTGATGATGTAACAACGCCTTTCCCAAGGCCTGAAAGAACTCCTCCTGTCACAACAACCCACTTTGTTCTGCGCATAGGATTCCTAAAACAAAGCTGTTTTTAAGTTTTGTTGTTGAATAAAATATAGATTTACCAAAACAATTAAAAAATTGAAAGGTTTTCCTGCTTTTCATGAGATTCAAAGTTCAGAATGCTGCAATAGTAATTGTTGTGGTTAATATATTATTTTTCATACTCCAGCAGGTTCTTGGAAGCAGGTTCACTGAAGCGTTTATTCTTGTTTCCAAAGATGCCTTTGCAAGACCGTGGATTCTGCTTACGTCAATGTTTTTGCACGCTAACTCAACCCACCTCTTGTTTAACATGTACGCACTTTTTGTTTTCGGCCCGTTGATAGAGCAGAGGATAGGCTCAAAAAGGTTTTTGTTCGTTTACTTCCTTTCGGGAATAGTGGCTGCGCTTGCTTCAATCCCTTTTTATCCGAGAGCTTTGGGAGCCAGCGGCGCTATAATGGGCATTCTCGGAGTTACCATAATGCTTATGCCTGACTTGCGCGTCTTGCTCTTCTTTATGATACCTATGTCATTGAGGACTGCAGGCATAATCTTCGCTCTTATAGACATATTTGGCATTTTCGTGCCTAATGGCGTTGCAAACATAGCTCATCTTGCCGGATTGGGCTGCGGCCTCGGATTCGGGTATTACCTGTTAAGGAAGAAAAAAGATTTCACGAGAAAGTTTGTTGAAAGGCCAAAGAAAGCAAAAATGTATGGAAATGAGGTTAGCATTGAATTGAGTGATGAGGAAATAGATGATTACATAAGATATGGCAGACTATAATTTACGTTTTTACTCTTCTAAAATAGTAACTTTTAAATATTAAGTTGTATTTTTTGTGAAAAATGGAGGGTGTTTCATATGGCAAATGGTAATCTTACTAAGGGGTTAGTCGCACTAATCGTGCTTGTCGTAGTGATTGGTGTGGTAGTCATTGCTTCCATTCTAAGCTCTGGGAGTAATGAGTCAAAGAGTGTTGAGCTAAGCCAACAGCAGAGTCTTATCAGCCAGCAAAGCAAAGCTATCAAAGAATTAGAGGATAAGCTTTCAAGTAAGGAAGAGGAGCTGGCATCAGCAAAAGCACAGGCACAAAATGCACAGATGCAGGTTGATGACGCAGTTAAGAAAATAAATGAGCTCATGGATGAAATAAAGAGCTTGCAGGACGAAATTGACACTTTGTCATCAGAACAAACTGGGACAGGCTCAGGAACACAAGAGATTGACTTTTATAATTTTGACTTAAGCGACTGCCCAAAAGTTGTGAGGGCCGCAGAAGCTGCTGAAGACAACGCAAAAGACGCGAGAGACAACGCAGAAGATGACTTAATTGATTATGAGAGAGACTTATCAGATGAGGAAGATAAGCTACAAGAAATAAGAGATGACCTAACACTTTGTAGGGACGCTTACGCAGCAGTTACAGGAAATTCAAGCTGCTCGAATGGTGAATGCTTGAGTGACTTGCAAAAAAGCAAATGTGGCAGCACAGCAAGCAGAATAGATGATGAGATAAACAGGTTGGAAAGAAAGGAGAGAAACCAGGAAGATGATGTGAGGAACGCAGAAGATGACGTTGACAACGCGGAGGATGATTTAAGAGACGCAGAAGATGATTATGATGATGCAAAGAAGCTCACAAGAGATGTTAAGAGGAAATGCAGGGGCTACTATTAAGGTTTGGTTTTTTTATTTTTTTAATTAATTCTTATCATTTTTTCTGATAATTTTTGAATAAACTTTTTAAACTGCAAAGTTCTTTCGCAATACATGACATCTTTAATAGCATGCCTGTCAACTGGAAAAGGGACTTGGACTGAAATACTGCATTTGATGAAAGCAGAGGAATGGGACAAGGTTTACCTTATTACGAACAAGTTCGGCAAAGAAAAGTTCTCTGCTGATCCAAAAACAGAGTTTATAGTAACTGACTTCAATAAGACTGTTAAGGAAATAGCTGATGATGTTTACAGGCAGCTTAACGGCAAAGTTTCCGGATTTGAAGTGGCATTAAACCTGATTTCCGGAGCTGGAAAAGAGCACATGGCAATAATGGCTGCATTGATTAAATGCGGCTTAGGCTTCCGCATAGTCAATATGGGAGAGAAGGGAGTTGAGGAGTTATAATTATTTGAGTTTATTACTCTTTTTGTGGCAACAATAATGGCAGGCAAACCGATTTTGCTGTGCAAAATCTCGGCCTAGAGGCTAGACCGTTTACTCCATTGTTGCCACCTCATTAGTTAGGGATTCAAAGGGAGTGGTTAACGAACTAAGTGAAGTTAACCCCAGAAATCGAAGATTTCTCGTGTCCCCTTTGTAAAAATAATTTAAGAAATCAAATCACATTAATTTAGCTGTAATAAAACACGTTCTTGCTCTTCTGCTGCCGGTCCATCTGCGAGTCAGGCTTATTTGCACGGGGCCTGTTGCTTTCAGGGTCTCTTCTAAATGTTATGCCAAGGTCCTTGAGGAAAACATTCATGCCCTCCTCCATTGAGTAAGGTCCTTTGACAATTCCTTTCACAGCAGGCTCACCGTCAAAAACCAGAAGGCTGCTGCTTATGTAATCAATGAATAATAAGTCGTGGTCAATGATCAGCGCGCTTTTGCCGCTTTTTTCCATGAAGTCCTTTATTATTTTTGAGATGAGGAGGCGCTGCTCAACGTCCAAGTATGCGGAGGGCTCATCTAACAAGTAAAGATCTGCTTCCTTTGAAAGGCAGCTGGCTATTGCTACGCGCTGAAGCTCTCCGCCGGAAAGCTCTGAAAGCTTTAATGTCATCAAAGAAGTCAGGCCGAGCGGCTTTACGATTTGCGTGTTAAAGTTTTTGACAGCATCTTTAAGAACATTCGCAACTAATTCATCGTTTGCTTCCAAGTACTGAGCCTTGTAGCTTACTTTTACTTCAGGCCCTATTTCGCCAGAGTCAGGCTTTTCGACTCCTGCAAGTATTTTTGCAAAAGTTGTTTTTCCAATGCCGTTCTCTCCTAAAACTCCGAAGACTGAGTGTTTTTCTATAGTTCCTTGCTCTGCCTCCAAGCTGAACTTCCCAAGTTTTTTGCTGAGAGATGACCAGGAAGTGAGCTCGTTACGCTTGCTTTCTTTGATTGGCGCGGCTTTCATAAACCTTATTTGGTAATCCCTAAACCTGACGTTTTCTTCTTTAAGGTAGCCTTCCAGGAAGATGTTGATTCCCACTTTTGTTGATTTTGGCTGACTTACAATGCCGTAAGCGCTTTGCTTCCCATAAAGAATGTTTATAAGGTCAGCCATGTAATCCAGTATTATCAAGTCGTGCTCAACAACCATGACAGCAGTGTTCTCGTCTGCCAAGCTTCTTATAAATTTACTAACTCTTATTCTCTGTTTAATATCAAGGTAGCTTGTTGGCTCGTCAAAAACGTAGAAGTTCGCTTTTTTGAGTACTGTTGCGGCTATTGCAACTCTTTGAAGTTCTCCTCCTGAGATTTCCCTTATGTCATTATCAAGGATTTTGCCAATTTGGAGTTCTTCCACGACCTCGTCAAATTTTTTGCGCTCGTCAACCTTTTTCAACAAGTCCCTCACTTTTCCCTTGGTCGTGTTTGGTATTTGATCAACTTGCTGCGGCTTATAACTAACAATAATATCTCCGGAGCGTACTTTCTCAAAGAATTTCTGAGCTTCTGTGCCCTTAAAATGTTCTATTAAGTCATCATAGGACGCTTCTCCTTCAAGGTTTCCCAAGTTGGGCTTTAAAACGCCTGCAAGAATTTTGATGGCTGTTGACTTGCCAATCCCGTTTACGCCGAGTATGCCGACAACTTTTCCAAAAACAGGTGTTGGCAGGCTGAAAAGGCGGAAAGCGTTCTTGCCGTAACAGTGGATAGGCTCCTGCTCAAGAGCCTCTGGCAGGTTAACAATTATTATCTCGTCATTAGGGCATTTTTTCACGCAGATCCCGCAGCCAATGCACGTAGCCTCATCTATTTGAATCTTGCCGTCTTCGCCCATAGTGATGCACTCAGTGCCGGACCTGTTAACAGGGCATGCGTTTATGGCAAGGCGCTGCCAGTCATCACCAGCGTTTATTTTATCTTTCTTCACGATAGCGACTCGTTTTGCCATAAAGAAAAGAACTGAAAAAGAGTATTTAAAGCTTGCCATAGGAAAAGTTTTTATAGTTAATAGTTGTTTATAACAAATAAGCCAGGGGGTGAATGTTATGGTTAATCCAACAAGTATGTTTCCGTTCTTTGGAATGGCTTCTGCCATGGGTGGAATGGTTGCAACTATTGCTTTAATGGGAGTGATGTTTCTTGCGCTGTACATTTACACAGCATTCGCGTGGATGGCAATAGCAAAAAAATTAAAGTATGCAAAGCCGTGGCTCGCGTGGATTCCAATAGCAAACCTGTTTTTGCTGCCCATTCTTGCTAAAAAGCACTGGGCATGGGGCTTTATATTTATAGTTCCGATTGTAAACATAATATTTTTCATGATATGGACTTGGAACATTTACGAGCAGAGGAAGTATCCGGGATGGCTTGCCCTAGTGCCTATTCTTGCATTCGTGCCGAGTATTAGTTGGTTAGTCAGCCTTGCAAATCTTGTCATTCTCGGCTTGGTAGCCTGGGCTGACCGCTAAATTTATATAGAATTCATTTTGTTTTCAATTTTTATGAAGTATTTGGCTGATTTCGCGGTTGATTTTGCCCTCAAAAAAGGAGCTTCTTA
>RFII01000062.1 GCA_003695265.1 Candidatus Woesearchaeota archaeon
ATTATAACTGATTGGTCTCATGAGTATCCTGCATTTACTTTTTTAATTGGATTTATAATGGGCCATTTATTCTGGAGTCTTGCAAGAAAAAAGAAAGCATGAAGAAAGTAAAACAAGTTGTGTTATTCACAAGGAATAATGCGCGGATTTTTTATACAGATAATGTAAAACAATTTGGGAATTTAGATATTGTAGTTAATCCTGATTTAAGTTTAGTAAAAGGGCTTCCTCCACATTATTGGAAGAAGAAAGGAAATAAGATAGTTCCCATGTCGAAGTCTGAGATGAATAAAAGATATAAGCAAATAAAAGAAAGCATGGGAGATGTTCCTTTAAGCAAAAGAAAATTAGATGGTGCATTTATTAGTACGATTATTTTAATAATTTTATTTTTCATCATCTTGCATACAGCGTTTAAGGTTTATGGCATCTAATAAAAAAGTAATTACGATACCGTATCATCCAAGGCCTTTTCAAAAAAGACTGCATAATTCTTTACGAAGGTTTAATGTGGTAGTTGCTCACAGGCGTTTTGGAAAGACTTGGTTTGCATTAAGTGAAATGATTGATAGGGCTTTTAGAAATCCTTTAAGAAATCCCCAGTATGCATATATTGCTCCCAACTATGGTCAAGCAAAAAGGGTTGCGTGGGATATTCTAAAAGATTTTTTAAAAGTATTTGGGAAGAGTGTTGAATTTTTCGAAAGAGAATTAAGAGCTGACGTAACGCTTGGGGATAAGAGGTATCGTTTCATTTTAATGTCTGCAGAAAATCCCGATGCTGCAAGGGGGATGTATTTAGACGGGGCTGTTCTTGATGAGTTTGCAGATCAGCCTAAAGAGATGTGGACCAAGATTGTTCGTCCAATGCTTTCGGATAGAAACGGGTGGGTTATTTTTATTTCAACACCAAAAGGAAGGAATGCCTTTTGGGAAGTATATGATTATGCAAAAAATCAAATGTTAGAGGATCCTAATAGTTCTTGGTTTTGTGCTTTATACACGATTGAGGATACAAAGATTCTTCCAGAAGAAGAGATAGCGCAACTTAAGAAAGATATGTTGGATGAAGAATTTAGGCAGGAGTACATGTGTGATTTTGATGTAGCCCTTGCAAATGCTATTTATTCTAAAGAGATTGCGCAAGCTCATGAAGAGGGAAGAATCACTAATGTGCCATATGATCAGAACGTTCCTGTAAGTTTAAGTTTCGACATTGGGATGGACGATGCAACAGCTGTTTGGTTTTGGCAGATAGCAGGAAAAGAAATTCATTTTATTGATTATTATGAAACTCAGGGGAAGGGGTTTCCAGAAATTGTAAAGGATTTAAAGGCGTATCCTTATGTATATGA
Source organism: Candidatus Woesearchaeota archaeon (assembly GCA_003695265.1). GTDB lineage: Archaea > Nanobdellota > Nanobdellia > Woesearchaeales > J072 > J072. The sequence continues at coordinate 1,356 of RFII01000062.1, forward strand.
TTTTGTATATCTTCCTCATGATGCAAAGGTAAGAGAGCTTGGGACAGGCCTTTCAAGGCTTGAGAGTTTTGAGAATTTAAATTTAGTAAAAAGGGGAAATGTTATTGTTGTAGACAAAGTGGATCCCATTGATGGGATTCATCTTGTAAAGAAGATTTTTAATAAATTTTGGTTTGATGAGAGAAGGTGTTACAAAGGTCTAGATTTGCTTAAGATGTATCAGCGTGAATTTGATCCAATGAAGGGAGTTTATAAGAAGCAGCCCAAGCATGACAAGTCGAGTCATGCAGCTGATAGTCTTAGATATTTTGCAGTGGCATATTATAGACACTTGCGTACGATTAGGCAAGAGGATAGAATATTGGAAGTAGAAACAGATTATGACATCTGGAGTGTTTAGGGGGAGAATTGGGACTATTTGACGGATTTTTTAACATTGAAAGCAACATTCGTCGTTTATTCGGGATGCCCACTTCTAAACAAATTAGACAAGGCAATGCTATAAGATTAGATTCTGCAGTAGAAAGAAGAAAGCAATCTTTATTAAAAGAAGCACAGAATGCAAACATAGATTTAAAAACACAACAAGAAATACTACAAAAATTTTCTAAGTTTGATGTTCCAAGACAAAACCCTCTTTTTGCAGCCGTTTCTTTAGCAGAAGAAACTAAAAAAGCAAAATCTCTTCTTGAAGAAGCAAAGCGTGCAGAGAAAGGGAGTAAGTTTGCATCCCGCCGTGCAATTGAGGAAACATTTCGTTCAATGATTGAAAGGCCTGGAAGAAAGCAGTTTCTTTTAAATAAACCTGTTACTGCCGATATTCGCACACTTTTAGGAGTTTAGATTGAAGCTAAATGCAAGCCAGATTATTTCAAAAGCAAAAAAATTAAAACAAGAGCGTGCAGTTTGGGAAAGTCATTGGCAGGATTTAGCTGATTATATTCTTCCAAGAAAGAACGATATTATTACACGAAACAAAGTTAAGGGCAGAAAGAAGGGCGAGTTTCTTTTTGACAATACTGGGATGGTAGCCTGTGAGCTTCTTGCTGGAGCCCTGCACGGTCTTCTTACAAGCCCGAACCAAGTATGGTTTGACCTTACAACTGGCGACAGGCTTTTAGACAATGATCCAGAGGTACTTTCTTTTCTTCAGGATCTTCGTGATCAGATGCACATGATTTTAAACAACTCGAATTTTCAGACAGAGATTCACGAAGTTTATTTAGACCTTGTATGTTTTGGCACAGCTGTGATGGTTATTCTTGAGGACGAGGACAAGATTGTTCGTTTTTCTGCAAAGAGTTTAGCGGATGTTTATGTGGAGGAGAACAATTTAGGTATTATTGAAAGTGCGTATAGGACTTTCAGGTGGGATGCCCGAACCATTGTTCAGGAATTTGCAAAGGGTGTTGACGAATCGGATGAGGCGAAGCTTGAGGAGCTTGTAGGCAAGGAAGTTCTTCGTTGTTTTAAGAAGGGTGACAAGAAGAAGTTTGAAATCATCCATGCGGTATACAGGGAGGATTTAACGAAGAACAAGGTTAAGCCATTTATTTCTCAGTATATTTTAGTAGATACGAAGAAAGTTTTAAAGGAGGATGGGTTTAGGACTTTTCCATATGTGGTACCTAGGTGGACGAAGGTTAGTGGGGAGATATATGGAAGGGGTCCTGGAATGAATGCGCTTCCTGAGGTAAAGACAGTAAATGCGATGACAAAGGCTGTATTGAAGGCAGCGCAGAAGACCGTAGATCCTCCTTTGCAGATGCCAGACGATGGTTTTGTAAGTCCCAAGATAAATAAGCCAGGTAGTATTTCATATTACAGAGCTGGGAGCAGGGATCGTATTGAGCCTATTTTTCCGAATCTTCGAGTGGATGTAGGGATTGAGTTAACTAGGGACAGGCAGGCTAGGATTAGGGAGGCGTTTTTTGTAGATCAGTTGCAATTGAATCGGGGTCCTCAGATGACGGCAACTGAGGTGAATGCGCGGACTGAGGAGAGGATGCGTCTTTTAGGTCCTCTTCTTGGGAGGCAGCAAAATGAGTTACTTCGTCCTTTAATTGATAGGTTGTTAGACATTATGATTGCAAGGGATTTAGTGAATGTAGATAATGTACCTCCTGCATTGCAGGGTCAGAAATTGAATGTAGTTTACTCAAGTCCCATAGCTAGGGCTCAGAGGATTGATCAGGGTCAGAGTTTACTTAGGGCGTTTCAGGCAAGTGCTCCCTTTTTGCAGCTTGATCAGAGTGCTGTGGACAATATTGATGTTGATGCAGTTATTAAAGAAACTTGGAAAATATATGGTGCACCACAAAATGTATTGCGTACAGAGGATGAGATAGATAACATTAGGAAACAGAGGGCGGAAGCACAGCAACAAATGATAGAAAAAGCTCAGGCTACTCAGGAAACACAGCAGGCTATTGAGGCTGCAAAAGCTACGGGAATTTCCCAAGCCACGGGATAATAAATGAATGAAGAAGATATTGATTTAATACAGGCGTATAAGACTGTATTTAGTTCTCCAGAAGGTAAGAAAGTGCTCTCTCATTTAATGAGGTCGCATGGTTTTTATTCCACCTCTTTTGTGGAAGGGGATATGTTTGCAACGGCTTTTAATGAAGGTGGAAGAAATGTTGTCATGCAGATTTTAAAAAAGATAAACATTAACTTAGATGAACTTGAAAAACAAATTTTAGAAGGAGAGTCTTTATATGTCTGGTGAAGAAGGAACTCAAAGTCTTTTAAATACCGAAGATACGGGTACAGCACAACAGCCGCAGGCTACGCAGGAGACTTCAAAAGATCCCGCCCCTGCAAGCACTCCACAGGCTTCAGAACCTGTTAAGGTTGATTGGTCTAAAGTTAGAGAAAGTTTACCTGAAGATTTAAGAAACGATAAAAGTCTTGAAACTATTAAGGACATTGAAGGATTAGTTAAAAGTTATATTCATGCACAAAAAGCAATTGGAAAAGAGAAGATTCCTCTTCCAGACAAGCATGCAACCACAGAGGATTACATAAATATTTTAAGAAAGCTTGGTAGTCCTGAAAAGCCAGAGGATTTTAAAGTTGGGCAGAGCGAAATTCTTGGCGAAGATTTTGTAAAAGATTTTTTAAATGACGCTGCAAAAAATGGTCTTCTTCCATGGCAGGCGGAGTCTATTTTAAAAGATATTGAAAAGCATGTTTCAGAAACTTTAGAACAGTCTAAGGTTCAGGAAGAAACTTATATTAAAGAAAACATAGATGCATTAAGAAAAGAGTGGGGTCAGGCTTTTGATGAGAAAGTACAAAGAGCCAATGCAGCTTTTAAGTTTTTAGTTCCCGATCCCGAGGAGCGGCAGGCGTTAATAGATCAGGGTCTTGGGGTAAATAAAGCTTTTATGAAGATGCTTGCAAAGGTTTCTGAGACAATGAAAGAGGATGACTTTATTGGTGTGGGAGAAGGAAAGTTTGGAGGCATGACTCCAGAGGAAGCCTTACAAAGGGCTAGAGAGATTCAAGGGGATCCCAATCATCCTTACAGAAATCCATCTCATCCCAATCACAAAGCTGCAAAAGAAGAGGTTGCAAACCTTTATAAGATAGCGTTCCCTGATTGACAGAAATTGCAGGGTATGAAATAATTTTATGCGAGGGTAGCCGTAGTGTAGTCTCAACGGTCCTTATAGAGGCCGTGCCTCTATTTTAGAATCCGCTATTTAGCGGGGAGTTCTATTGGAGACAATATAACTTTTATTTCTAAAATGGAGGTAACAAATGAGTTCTCAAATTACTACTGCATTTGTAAAACAATATAGTGCAGAGGTTTTTCACTTATCTCAGCAACAAGGTTCCCGTCTTGCTCCTCTTGTAAGAAACGAGTCCCAAAAAGGGGAAAGCGCTTTTTACGACAGGATTGGAGCTACAACTGCAATTTTAAAAGCTAGCCGTCATGCCGATACTCCTCAAATCGACACTCCTCATTCTAGACGCAGGGTAACTCTTAAAGACTATGTATGGGCTGACTTAATTGATAAAGAAGATTTGCGAAGAATGTTAATGGATCCTGCAGGAGACTATGCAAAAGCAGCTGCTTGGGCTATGGGTCGAGCTAAGGATGATGTTATTATTGCCGCTGCAGATGGAGATGCTTATGGCGGAGTTGATGGTGGAACCGTTGTTGTTCATCCTAATAGCCAAAAATTAGCTGCTGTTTCTGGTGGTGCTTTTGTTGATATGAACGTTGGTCTTCTTCGTGGAGTTAAAAAGATTTTCGATAGCAACGATGTTGATGAAAGCATTCCTCGTCATGCTGCCATTACTTCAAGCCAATTGGAAAGCTTGCTATCTACTACTGAGGTTACTAGTGCTGATTACAACACTGTTCGAACTTTAGTTATGGGTGAAATTGATACTTTCTTAGGATTCAAATTCATCCGAACTGAGCGTTTATTAACTCAAGTAGATGCCCTTTCTGCAGATCCTACCACTGGGATTGTTGGTACTGGTTCTTCTATTGTTGGTCAACGTCGTTGTATCTTCTGGGCTCAAGATGGTTTACTTTTAGCTACTGCTGAGGATATCATGACTGAGATTGAGCGTCGTCCTGATAAGAACTACTCAACTCAAGTGTATGTTTCTATGGGAATCGGTGCTACTCGAATGGAAGAAGAAAAAGTAGTTATCGGTTTCTGCAAAGAGGCTTAATTTTTTAAAAAAGGAGTTTGGTGATGGCAACTTATAAAGGTGTAAACAGAACTAAAATTACAAGCGAACCTATTCAAGCAATCCCTAAAGGGGAGCAATATGGTCGTTTGCATGTAGCTTATGATGAGTACACTGCAGCTGGGGCTCTAGCTCTTAACGATGTTATTGAGCTTATGACTCTTCCAGAAGGTGCCAGAGTTCATGAAGTTATCCTAGATTCTAGTGATTTAGGCACTACAGGAACTTTGGATCTAGGATGGGCTGCTGGAGCAAAGGGCTTAGAGGCTGCAAATGCAACTGGGTTTTTCTCTGCAGTTGACGTAGCAACAGCTGCAACTCGAGTTTCTCTTGTGTCAAATGGAGCTCAAAACGCTGCAGGGTACTTAAAGAAATTTGCAGAGGAAGTCCTTGTTCAAATCAATGTTTCAGCTGCAACTACTGCAGGCGGCACCATTCGCGTAACTGTTCTGTACACAGTAGACTAATTAACAAGGGGCCTCTAAGGCCCCTTTTTATTGGGGGAAGCATGGCTGTAAGTGCTGTAGAAATTTGTAATAGTGCTTTAATAAA
>RFII01000063.1 GCA_003695265.1 Candidatus Woesearchaeota archaeon
AATTTATTGGAGGTAAATTAAAAATGGTAATAAGAAAACAAATCGCAATCTTTACATTGCTAATATTCTTGATGAGCATCATACCAACATCATTTGCTAGGGAAGATATGTCTATTGAGACAAGGATCAAGGCTCCAAATGCGCAAAATATTAAACCTCAGCCGCAGCTAACAGCAAAAAATCCACAGCTAGCCCAAGTCAAAAAGGTTGAGAACCGCTTAAGGGTGTGTTTTGATTTCTTAAAGAAGAACAGCCTCTCAGACACTCCCTTGCTTACTTGCAACAAATTAATAAGAAAGGAAATCAGTTGCGTTGACTTTCTTAAGGAGAAAGGAATTGATGAACCCTTGGAAAAGTGCGACAAATTCTTTAAGAAAAGCGCTCAAATAATAAAGGATCGGCCTTACTTGGCAAAGGATGTTGCTAGCGCCGTGGCAGAGCCGAGGCTTAAGAAACTTGACAAGCTGGTAGCAAGTCATCCTAAAGTAGTTGATTTTGTCAAAAACCTGCCTGAGGAGAAAGCCAAAGTCTTTCTTCACCTGCCAAGAGCAGAGCAGAAGAAGCTTTTGGGAGAGGACACTTACAATGCAGAAAAAGAACTGAGCAAGTTCAAGCTTAAAAAAGTAAAGAAAAGCATGCTGTTCAAAAAAAGGATTATTTCACCAAGCAAAGTAAAAAAGGCAGAAGAAGAATTTAAGCTTGCAGAAGAAGCATACAAAAAGGCGAATAAGGCTTACAAGGAAAAGAAATCATTGTTTCTCAGCGTTAAGGAGCAGCTAAAAAACTGCAAAGGCGTTGACACTACTAAATGCAATGATTTAAGAGAAAAAGTAAAGGAGCATGCAAAGGATTTTCTTATTAACGCTGCAGACATGGCTATTGAGCATTTGAAGAAGATCAAGCACAAAGTTGAGTCATCTGAGGAAATTGACGAAGCAAAAGCTGATGAAATAATCACTGAGATTGACAATACTATCTCAAAGTTAGAAGATGTGAAATCCCAAGTAGAGGCAGCAGATACTAAAGAGGAGATTCAAAAAGCCGCTCAGGCAATAAACCGGATTTGGAAGGGTATCAAGCATAAGGAAAAGCTTCACGCAGCTCGACTAGTCCATGCAAAAGTGTGGAACATAATCAAGAGAAGCGAGCACTTGGAGGAAAGGCTTGACTTTGCACTGGCAAACATGGAAGAGCAGGGAATAAGCATTGATAATATTGAGCCAAAAGTAAATGAATTCAGCGAAAAAATTGCCTTTGCAAAAGACAATTATGAGAAAGCAAAGGAATTGTTCAAGCAGGCAGAGGGCTTGAAAACAGAGAATCCTACTGAGGATGAAAGAACGCAGGTCTTAGAACTCGTTACCGAGGCAAGGCAGCTTCTTCGAGATGCGCATGAATCACTTAAAGAAGCCCACACAATATTAATGGAAATAATTAGGGAAATAAAAGCTCAGGGAGGAGAATTACAATCAGAGGAAGAACCAGAAGAAGAGGGTCTTGGAAAAGATGAGGTTTATGAAGTGGTTGAAGAAAGTTATGAGGATGAGGGTTCAGATGATGACTCTTTTGTTGGTAATGAAACACTTAATGAGACTTCTGATGAGCATGAGGACTTCATGAGTGAGGATGAGGATTTGAGTGATGAGGACCATACCAACACAATAAAAGATGATTCCAAAGAACACAGCAAGAAAAGTGAGAGTTCAGAAAATTCAGAAGAAGATGAATCTTCATGATTTTTTTATTCTTTTTAAGTTAAACCAAACATTTAAAAAAGAGCATATATTATAAAACTTGGTTGGTGATAACAAATGATAAGAAAGTCTGCAATCATTCTGCTGATGCTAACTCTATTAGCTTTTTTTATTGCTGGCTGTGCGAAAAAGCCGTTGGCTGAACAGCAGCCAGTTCAAGCTCAAGAGGGTGCTGGAGCAAGCGCTGCCCAGAACATACAAAGCCAGCAGGCTGCGGAATCTCAGCAGCAAATAGAAGACGAGAATGTCTCTGAGCAAATCTCTGAAGTTGATTCCATGGATAATGAATTAGACGACACTGACTTAGACAACTTGGAGAACGACCTTGCCAGCATTGACTGGTAAAAATTTTTTTGTTAATATATACTATTAATTCTTTCTAAACGATATTTTTATTAACTCTAAAAAATTATTTCTTATTATGGATTGGATATTCCTTTTTTTGGCAGGGGGAAGCTGCCTATGCGTTCAAAAGAAGAGAAATCGCTGTTGCAATCGCAATCCTTCTCTGCTTTAACCTGATTGCACTAGCAATAATCAGATTTACGCTTTTCAAGGAAACATTAGGCTTGAAGGAAATCATTGGCTTAACATTATTTGCGATTATCATTTTTAATGTTTAAATGATCTCATAATCCTGTTTTGATAGCAAAAGCTTTTAATATAAAGTTCAAGTTCTCTGAAAAATGGCTCAAGATGATTTAGCAGAGCTCTGCATAAATATTGAAAAACAAGGCAAATTTAAGAT
>RFII01000064.1 GCA_003695265.1 Candidatus Woesearchaeota archaeon
AGATTATGTTTACTGTTATCCTCCTTTCTGTGATGAAATGCTTATTTATTTTAGGCAGGAACCTAGAGAGAAGCAGAGGTATTAATATTAAGATTACAAGCATTTTTACCAGGTAAAAGATGTTCACAGAACTACCAAAATACGCAAGAATAAATATTGGTGTAAGAAAGATTGACAATAAGTAAATAAGGCTTTCTGAAAAAACCGCTAAGCGCATGTCTCCTTTAAGGATGAAAGTGTACGTGATAACAGCAACCGCTGGCGGTGTTGCTGCCAAGACTATGAGGCCAGTCACGTAAGCTGGGTTTTTTATAAAAAGAAGCGTTAGAAAAATCCAGAGCAAAGAGTTGAAGAAAGTGAGAAACATTGTGAAGACAATTTCAGGAATTTCCTTCTTTTCAGGCATTGAGAGTTTTATGCCTTCCAACGAGAATGTCATTGCCACGAACAAAAGAAGAGTTATGTAAGGCTTAAGCGCCTCGGAATAGGTGGGAGCAACAAGGCCAAGGAGGATTCCAATAAGAAACATCAAGCCGCTGTTCTGGAGAATGTTTTTCATGAAATCATCTGGAACAAGTTGGTTTATAAGGTTTTTGGTAATCCCAACAAAAAACTTTATATACTAAAAGACACCTATGAATTGCATACAAAAATAAATTATTGTCAAAGGAGGTGTTTCATATTGGTCGAGAGCAACAAATCAATCCTAACAAAAGTTGAGTGGTGGTCTTTGGCAGGAGCCTACGGCACTGGAATAATGTCAATCCTGTTTTTGATTACATGGCTTAGGTATATGAGCAGCGGCTTATTCTCTCCATTCACGCCAGCACTAGTTGCTATAGGAATCGGGTTGTCAGTTCTTCTCTTTGGAATTGCTTACGAGATCAAAAAAGTTCTGAGGACACTTTAAATTTTTAAATTAATTTTTAGAAACCTTTTTAAAACACTCCTTTTTCTTTTAGCGCACAATGGCATATGACAAGAATTTGGACAAGCAATTATTCTCTGAGACAAAAGAGTTTGACACTACAAGGATTACTGTTAGTATTATGCAGTACAACGAGGGCGACAAAAAAATCCAGATATCAAGGGAAGACCGCACTCAGGAAGGTGAGTGGAGGTTTGCAAAGCTTGGCAGGTTATTCAAGGAAGAGGCAGAGGCACTTGTTCCAATGCTGCAAAAAGCAGTTGAGAATCTTGATTAAAGCAGCGGGTGAAACCCTTTCTTCAGGTAAACTTTTTGCACAGAACCATACTCAGTGGTAACTCTCTCAGCAGGTGCCTTGCTCTTAAAACAGTATTTTTCTGGCTGTTGTGTTTTTTCTATATTCACCGACTTCTCACTTCGTGGTTGTGGAACAAACATTAATAAGAGAAGGACCGCTATAAAAAACATAATCTTGTATAAAGACTTCAAAAACCATCACCCCCCTGAAATCATAGGAATAATAGAATGGTATTTATAATTTACGAAATTACTGTTTTTTTTAAAGCATGTCAAAAGAGGTTATTAGGAAGGTTTTAGAATTCTTGATAATGACGGCCATCTGGGGACTCTGCTAATGTACGATTTGTATTTGTCAGAAAATAAGGCAAGGTTCTTTCTTTCTTCTACTTCAGCACATTTCTGTGTTAAACCAAGATAAGCTGCGAAAGCAACTGCTGTGTCTATTCCAGGAGACAATAATGAGAATCCTAAAGCAATAATAGTTTGCCCAAAATAGCAGGGATGCCTCATATGCTCATACATACCAGATTCGACCATTTCCCTATTGTTTTCTTCTTTTTGAGGATTTTCACAGATCCTTTGCATTTCTTCAGATGAATCATTTAAGGATTTCACATAGACACCTATTCCTGCGATTGTTAAGCCCAGAAAGGCTGCGGCTGAGTATAACGGGTGACGAGTCCAATATTCAACCAGGTTTTGATTGCTCAAGAGTGGTTTTGCAAGAAAGCTGAATCTAAGGTAATTAAGGGGAATATGTCTTGCAAAATTAAGGATTGTTTCTAGCCTACCAAGTTTTTGAAGATTTCTTTCTGTTTTTTCTTCCAATGTTTCCATGATTTGTTACTACTTATAAGTAGTATATAAAGGTTTTGGTTTTTTAACTGTTTAAACAAGTTAATTTCAAACACGAAAAAAAGAAAATTTTTTAAAGGAGGTGTTTTGGTCTAATAAGAAAAATGATGAGATTAATCCTTGTCAGGCATGCTGAGAAGACAAATCCTGCAAAAGGCAAGCCTCACTTAACGAAAAAAGGCCATATTCAGGCAAAGAACTTGGGAAAGCGGTTGAAAAGTTTTAAGATTGATTACATTTATTCCAGCGATCTTCTAAGAGCAAAAGAAACCCTTTCTTACATAAAAAAGCATCACAAAGTTCCGGTAATAGTAACTTCCGCGTTTGAGGAGCTGGATGACAGTGTTGTGGACACGCCAAAGGCAAAGCTCGGCAGATGGAAGAAAAAAATGGACAGAGCATTCAAGGCCCTTGACAGGATAATCAGCAGGCATGAAAACGAAACAGTCTTAGTGCTTTGTCATGGAATACTGATAAAATGCTTCATAGCCCACCTTCTTAAGCTGGACCACAGAAAAGGAAAGCATTTTCATACGTCATTTACAAGCATTCATATTGCTGAAATTAACGGCAGAGATGTGAAGTTCTGCGCAATAAATGATATTAATCATTTGCCAAGGAACATGATTACAGAAGAATACATGAAATTTGATTAAACTTCTATTGTGTAATGAAAATAATCATCCCAAGGATTTTCTAATTTCATCATCTGTTGTATGCTGAGATTCTCAAAGTATTTTCTGAAAGGCCTCATTGAATTGCCGTGAGCAGAAATCGCGACATTGATTTTTTCTTTTCTCATCTTCTTAAGCAAGTCCTTAATGAATGAATTAACTCTCTTTTCAACCATTTTAATGCTTTCCCCGCCTGGCGGAGGAACATCATAAGAGCGATGATACTTATTATAAAGGTCAATTCCGTGTTCTCTGATGAATACGCGGTGCGTTTTTCCCTGAAGCTTACCATAGCTGCGTTCTATCATACGATCATCAGTTATGATTTTCTTGCACTCAGGATGGTATTTGAGGACTTCTCTAAGTGTTTGTTTCGAGCGGGAAAGTCTTGTTTGAAAGGCTACATCAATTCGTTTGCCTTTTAGTTTTCTAGCGATCTTCTTTGCATCCTTAACCCCTTGAGCTGTCAGTTTGGAATCTTTCCATCCAGTGAATATTTTGTGCTTATTATAATAAGTCTGGCCGTGCCTGAAAAGATAGATGTGCAGCTTCATAATAAGTTTCTATGGATTACTTGGTTTAAATAAGTTTCTATATTAAGGCTTTGTCAGCTTAAGTTGGAAAGTTTTGATGGTAAAGGGGCGGTGCGGGCGGGACTAAAAAATTTACATATTGCATAAAAACTTTTACAATCTCCCAACATAACAAAATTGACTTAATATTATATTAAAAATATTATTG
>RFII01000065.1 GCA_003695265.1 Candidatus Woesearchaeota archaeon
CTATTATAATGTCCTAATTTTTTATCCACCATCTCTTTATTTATTCTAATTCCTGTAAATGGTGGTATAATATCATTATCAAGTTCAATAAATATATACCCGTTTTTTTTAGTTATTCTGCTTAATTCTTGTAATGCTTTTATTGGGTCTGGAACATGGTCTAAGGTTGAGCAAAACATTACAGCATCAAAAGTCTCATCCTTGAATGTTGTATCCTCAACATTTTCAATCCTGATTTCGTAATTAGTTATCCCCCTTGCTTTGAAGTTTTTTTCAGCTTTTTTTAATCTATTATGAGAAAGATCAGCACATACAACTTTCTTTACATCTTTTACATAACTCAAAGTAACATATCCTTCTCCGCAACCAATATCTGCAACTATTTTATTTTTTGCAAACCTCTTGATTGCTGTTTTTACTGTTTTTAATCTCATTTCTTTTAATGTTTTTAATAATAAATCTTTGTTTTCATAATAAGAATCATGACCCATATTCTTTGCTTTTTCCTCAAAAAATTTTTTGTTGTTCATTTTAATAAAGTTATTATAATCTTCCTCTTTCTTGGCCCGTCAAAGTCGCACAGCATAGGGCTCTGCCACGTGCCGAGCTGCAATTTGCCGTCCTTGATTGGGATTGTTTCGCTCGGCCCAACAATAGCTGATTTTATGTGCGCTGCTGCGTTGTTGTCAACCTGATCATGGCGCCACTTACCTTCAGGTATTATGTTATTCAATGCGTCTAAGAAGTCCAGGCAAATATTTGGGTCGTAGTTCTCATTTATTATTATCGCAGCTGTTGCATGCGCAGCATACACATTAAGAAGCCCTTCTTTCACCCCGCTTTTCTTCAAAGCGTCTTCCAACACACCCCTTATGTCAATCAGCTCATTCTTTTTGCTTGACTCAACATAATATTCAAACTGCATTTTTGCATGGAATACTTTGTGCTATAAAAATCTTTACTTCAAACCAAATTAAAGTATTGCCAACGTTTAAATATGTGCTTTTCTTACTCATTTCTATGTCAGATGACTCATTTTTATTAGTTAACCTGAAAGAGGACAAGGCGAAAGAATTAGCCCAAGTTATAAGCAATGACACTTGCAGGAAAATACTTAATTTTTTAGCTAAGAAAGAAGCCACAGAGTCAGAGATTGCAAAAAGGCTTAACATTCCAATATCCACTGTGCATTACAACCTGAAGCATTTGAAAGCTGCTAAGCTGGTGCAAGCTGATGAGTTTCATTACAGCGAGAAAGGCAAAGAAGTGGACCATTACAAGTTAGCCAACAAGCTAATAATAATTGCGCCCAAGGAAACTCCTGAAGGCTTTGGTGAAAAGCTAAAGAAGTTTTTGCCTGTCTCAATAATCATTCTTGCGGCAACAGCTATAATACAATTGTTTGAAAGCATGAGGTCAAAGGCGTTTTCTGCTATGAGCGAGCAAGGAGCAGCACTCATGGAAGCTTCAAAAGCCGCAACGCAAGCAGACATGACCGCAGAGGCAATACCAAGAGCAGCAAGTGCTGCCCAGCCGAGCATTGAGGTGATAATGCAGGTGCCTGCAGCAGTGTGGTTTTTGATAGGCGCTGTTTTCTCTCTGATTGTTTACTTGCTTGTTTCAAAGCTTATGAGAAAGAACTAATTTTCTTTGACTTTAATCCAAATAGAATCTTACTCTGAATTATAAATATTTTCTCAACTTTCTTAACTTTTGTTTTAGGCATTATTGTGCCAAGTGCATTTTACAAATGCTCAAGTTTTGGTAAGACATAAATACTATTCTTCTTTTTTTCTTTTTTATTATGATAATAGCAGTTTCTGGTACGCCCGGAACAGGCAAAAGCACGCTTGCAAAAGAGCTTGCAAAGGCGTTAAGGTATTATTACGTTGATGTTCTCAAATTCATAAAAGAAAACAAGCTCAGCGACGGCTTTGACAAAGAGCGAGATTGTGAGATAATTGACGTTAAGAAATTAAACAAGGCTCTTGAAAAATTCTTGAAAAGCAAGAATGCAGTTGTTGACTCTCACCTAAGCCACAACCTGCCGAAAAAACTGGTTGATATATGCATAATAACAAAATGCGAGCTAAAAGAATTGAGAAGGCGACTTGAGCTAAGGAAATATTCCGAGAAAAAAATAAGGGAAAACCTCGAAGCAGAAATATTTGACACCTGCTACCAAGAAGCAGACCAGAAAGGCCATAAGACTATTGTTGTTGACACTACAAAAGGGTTTAAGATAAAAGAAATAATAAAACTTATCAAAATCATGGGCTTGCATTAACAGCTTTGTTCTTCATTGTTGTTCTGTCAAGCTGCACGATTATCTGCCACACAATAAAAATTGCTATTGTTATAATGGATCCCAACATCAAGTCAAACGCTAGGTTGCCTGAAAAAAGCAACTGGCCGTTAATCGCATGATCAACAATTCCAAAAACAGCTCCGCCGAGGAACATCTGGTTGAGCCAAAGACTATATTTTCCAGAATTCCTGGTTTTTTTCCTTATGCTGTAAGTTGTTATTGCAGCAATTGTTGGCAAAATGTAACATACCATGTTTATCACCCTTTATTTGTCAAAACCAAATAAAACTATTATTTTCTTTAAACAAACAATTCATAGTATAAATA
>RFII01000066.1 GCA_003695265.1 Candidatus Woesearchaeota archaeon
GGTGATGCTGAATATGAGTACGAGTACAGCTGGGAGGGATGGGAGCCGGAAGTGAACAACACAATAGCGACAAGGTTTAAACTTACAAACCTGGAGAACAAAAAAGGCGTTTTCACAGTGCGTTTCGCGTTTTTTGACGAGGCAGAACACCCCTTCGGGGCTTTTCAGGGAGTTAATTATGATGAAGTTAAGAATGTGCTCCCGTGGAGTTCTGCAAGCATGTGGAGTAACATAACTCAAGAGATAGAAGGGAGAAGTTCAGCAATGTTTGTGCCGAGCGTGAAAAAAAAGAACTCGACGAGTACGTACTGGGCCTATGCTATTGTTGAGCCGCCAAAGCGCGAGAAGTGCGTTACAAAGTATAATTATACGAAGATAAACAAAACAATCATGGTAAATAGGACAGTAAGGGTTAATAAGACAGAAACAATAAGCCTTCTGGATTTGATAATAGGATCATAGCAGCAACTTAAATATTTAATTAGTTTTTTAATCATTATGCAACTTACAGAAGAGAGAAAAGAAGAAATAAGGAGAAGCGTGGAAGAATTGTTAGAGCCTTACAATGGAAACTTGAGGAGCTTTACGCTGCAAGAAGAGAGGGAAAGGCTTGGTATTGTTTTAATAGGGTACAGCAGGCACGTTTCAAAAGAGCTTGAAATAGAGCTTTACTGTATAGAAGGAGCAGCTTACATTATAGCAATACATCCCTCATTAAGGCGCATTAGCGGATACATGCTCGGACATGAGATAGGTCACATACAATTAGGCCATCTTCCTGCAAGAAAGGTGGAAAGCCCTGAAGACACTCCTATAGAAAGAGAAGAGGCTAATTATTTCAGTGAATACTTAAACAAAAGGCTTAGTGGAATAAACTGGCTTAAAGGCTTAAAAGTTGAAAACATTGATGATTTAATGAATGAGTAAAGTTTAAATACATTCTTTCTTAATAAGATTTTATGAAAGCAGCTCTCCTGATAATGCTGATCGTTTTTAGCAGCTGCACAATTGTCGGCCAAAAAGCTCCTATAGGAGACTTGAAGTATTTGGGAAACTTTTACATAATAAGGGAGGATGATTTCCTCAAAGGGTGGTTCTCTGTTTTTGACAGCAACGGCTTTACAACAAGAGCAAGCGGAGAGGCATTCCTGACAATAAAAGACAAGAGCGGAAGGACTGTTTACCACCAAAAGTACTCTGTGCTAAAAGAGGATTTTGCAAGCCTACAAGAAATCACTGGTGAAGGCACAGGAGAAGCGTACGTTTTTAAGATCGCCTTAGATGACATAGCAGCATCAGAATTCTTAACAGGAAAAGCGTATTTGAGGTTTAAAACAGCAGACATAACATTTCCAGAGGTTGAAACAGTTGTTTTCGGCCTGCCCAGAAACCAAGACATTGAGAGTGAGGAAATAGTTCCTTTTGAGGGGTGCGTCGCCCTGAGGTCTTAATAAAGCTTAGCCAACCTCTCAGGCTTCCAACTAAGAACATAGTAAAAAAACAGGATTTTCATGTTTTTGAAAGCTTGGCTGAGCCAACCGTTTTTTAAGTATTTCCTGGAGGACGCGACAACATATTCTTTTATAACAGCAATGTTTCCTGCTTTTCTCAGCCTCTTAGAAAAGTCTACGTCCTCCATTATAGGGATTTCCTTGAACCCGTTCATTTTCTCAAACACGTCTTTTCTCACAAAAATGCATTCGTTGCCCCAAAAACTCTTGAAAACACCAATCCTTATTTTTGAAACAAGGACGTTAACGCTCAGCAAAAACGATTTTTTGTCGTACTTCTTATAAAACGCGCCTCCGACGCTTTTTTTGCATGCTGCCTCGATTTTGCTTATCGCGTTTTTCGGAACAACAATATCCGCGTGCAAAAACCACAAAATATTGCCTTTGGCAAGAGAAGCGCCCTTATTCATCTGCAGGGCTCTTCCTTTTTTTGAGCGAACAATCCTGACGTTGAATTTGGCAGCTTTTTCGATAGTCTTGTCTTTGCTGCCAGCATCGACAATGATTACCTCAAAGTTTCCTTTCTGACTGAACAAAGAGCTTAAACAATTGCTGATGCTCTTAGCCTCGTTCAATGTTGGGATTATAACAGATATCATAACCAGAAAGAAACAACTTTTCATATAAAAGATTATGTAAAAAAGATTATTCGAAAATATTATTAACAAAAGAAAAAAATATGAGATTATGAGCTTAATAAAGAGGATAGTGTTCAGCTTTTACGTGAGAGGACCTTCGAGAAGCAAGGTGAAAAGGATAACAAAGCATCTGAAGAAGACAGACAACATATTAGATATTGGGTCTGGCTACGGCGCGGTTTCCTGGCTGCTGAGAAAACAAGGTTATAAAGTAACGCCTTTGGACGTGAAAAACAAGAGCTGCACAAAGGAAATAAGGCCAATAATATATAATGGCAGGAAAATACCGTTTAAGGACAAAAGCTTTGATGTTGCGCTGTTGATTACTGTGCTGCACCACACAAAAAATCCTGAAGAAGTCCTGAAAGAAGCTAGGAGGGTTGCGAAACGCCTTATAGTAATGGAAGAAACTTACTCAAACATTTTTCAGAAGTATGTTACTTTCATAATTGACAGCCTCGTGAATTTTGAATTCTTAGGACATCCGCACACCAACAAAACAGATGCTGAATGGAGGAGAACATTTAGAAATATGGGGTTGGAAGTGTGTGATGTAAACAAAAAAAGGCAGCTGGTATTTCTTGAGCAAGTCACTTATTTTTTGCGCTGAAAATACTTGATAATCCAAGGAGCGCTCATCCCAACAACAAAAATCGCGATTCCAAAGAGAGGCTTCCAAGCTAGCACGTCGGAAAGTGAATTTACGCCAGAGAACGCCCCTCCCAAAAAAACAGCCACGAAACTTAAAGGGACTGTCGGAATAAGGGTTCCAATCATGAAATCCTTGTATGAGACATTGCTTATGCCGCACGCATAACTCACCAAATCCCAAGACAGCATAAACCTTGCGGTCATTATGGGAGCCCAGCCCTGCTTCTCAATCTTCTCTTTTACTCTATGAAGCCTTCCTTTTCCCTCGTGCCTGTTCACCCATTCTTGGCCGATAAACCTTGCAAGCCAGAACGCCAGGTTTGCCGCGAGCAAAGCCCCTGCACTAACAAGAATTGTGCCTAGGAAAGCGCCGTAAACAAAGCCCACAGCAATGGCTATAGGCAGGGGAGGAATTACTGGAATTAGAGGCCTAACGGAATAAAGTATTATGAAAATGATTGGCCCTAAAGCACCTAAGTCAAGAAGTCTCATCTTGAAATACTCAACAGTAAGCTGGCTTTTGTCAATTCCTGAGAAAAAGAAAAGGTATGCAATGAGCCCTATGATTAGGGCAAGTAACACAGGCTTGATTATTTTTTGGTTCATTAGCAAGAAAAAAAAGAGATGCTTTAATAAAGTTTCTTAAAAAGGTGCTGTCTTAAGTGAGAAATCTTTGGTGGTGTGGGCGGGACTAAAAAAATTTATAATCTCCAAGCACAACAAAATTTGCTTTACCCAGGGGAAAACGCAAAAACTTAAATATTCAATGTGTTTTTGACACTAAATATTGGGGTTGTCTCCAACTATTCATCACAACATGTAGTGGTGTTTTGAATGAAATGTCCGTTTTGCTCGTCAACAGAGCTCAAAGTGATTGATTCGCGCGACACAGAAGACCTTTCTGCAATCAGGAGAAGGCGTGAATGCGAGAAGTGCGGCAAGCGCTTCACAACTTATGAAAGAATGGAGAATGTCGCGATAACAGTTGTGAAGAAAGACGGCACTAAAGAAATATTTGACAGGGATAAAATACGCAACGGCATAATTATTGCCTGCAGAAAGCGTGACGTCTCAGCTGATGATATTGAGAAAGCTGTTAATTGCATTGAGCAGCAGGTAAGAAATGAGGAAAATAACATTATAACTTCAAAGAAAATAGGGCAACTGGTAATGAAGCAGCTTAGGAAAATGGACAAAGTGGCTTATATAAGGTTCGCATCTGTTTACAAGGATTTTGAGGACATTGAAACGTTTGCGAAAGAAATAAGCAAGCTCTCTACCAAGTAAAATTTTTAAATGAATCTAAAATCAAAAGAACAAGGTGAGAAAATATGGCAAAAGTAACACATGACAAGGAAACATGTATCGGTTGTGGGGCGTGCGCCTCGGTCTGTGAGAAATTCTGGGAAATGAATGATGAAGAGGGGAAATCAGTTCTTAAAGGCGCAAAAAAGAATCCGGAAACAGGCTTTGAGGAGCTGGAAGTTGAGAGCGAAGAGGATATAAAGTGCAACCAAGAAGCTGCTGACTCCTGCCCTGTTAATTGCATAAAAGTTGAAAAATAATTAAGAGTTGAAAAATATAATTATGAGTGGCAAAAAGCCTGAAAAGAAGAAAAAGAAAAACCCGTTTGCAGAGGTTGAGGAAGAACTAGAAAAATATTCTGAAGGCCTTGAGCCTGAAAGCTCGCGCTACTCATTTGAGGGGTAAAATGAAGGAACTTTATTTTGGCACAGCAGGCGTGCCTATCTGCTTGAAGGAAAGAAGCACGGTTTTAGGCATTGAGAAAGTTAATGAGCTCGGCCTTGGCTGCATGGAAGTAGAATTTGTTAGGGGCGTGAACATGAAGCCGGAAATGGCTGCTGAAGTAAAAAAGGCAGCCCAAAAATTTGATGTCAAGCTAAGCGCTCACGGCCCCTATTACATTAACCTTAACTCGCCGGAAAAGGAGAAAGTTGGCGCGAGCAGAACACGAATTTACCAGACCGCAAAAATAGCTTATCTTTGCGGAGCCTCGACAATCACTTTTCATGCTGCTTATTACATGAAAACAAGCCGGGAAAAAGTGTATGATGTTGTGAAGGCGCAGCTTAAGAAAATTATCAGCCAATTAAAGGATGAAGGAATAAGCATCTGGGTGAGGCCTGAAACAACAGGTAAGGAAACACAATTCGGCACTGTCCAAGAATTAGTAAGGCTGAGCCAGGAGCTTGACATGGTGATGCCGTGCGTTGATTTTGCGCATCTGCACGCAAGGTCTGTGGGAAAGTTCAACACTTATGACGAGTTTGCAGGCGTATTAAATGAGCTAGAGAAAGGACTTGGAAGGAATGCTCTGGATAACATGCACATTCACATTTCAGGAATCAATTACGGCGAAAAAGGAGAAAAAAACCATTTAATACTAGAGGAGTCTGACTTTAATTATGCTGAGTTGATGAGAGCATTCAAAGATTTCAGGATTAAGGGCATCGTGATTTGCGAGAGCCCGAACATTGAGCAGGACGCAATGCTCATGCAAAAAACGTATAAGGAGATGGTTTAAATGGTGGAATTCGATGATATTGGTCCGGAAAAAATACTTCAGGTTTACGACCCAAAAACAGGAATGAAAGGCATAACAGTAATTGACAATACTGTGAGAGGGCCAGCAAAAGGCGGCATTAGAATGACTCCAACAGTTGATGTTGATGAGGTTGCCCGCCTGGCAAGAGCTATGACACTTAAATGCGCTTTGATGGAGCTTCCTTTCGGCGGCGGAAAGTCTGGCATAATCGCTGATGGCAAAAACATTGATCCTAAGAAGAAGGAAGAAATCGTAAAAGCTTTTGCTAACGCATTAAAGCAGTTTTGCCCTGACATTTACGTTGCCGCGCCGGACATGTACATGGGCGAAAAAGAGATGGACCTTTTCGCAAAAACTAACGGTGATATGAAGTCAATAACAGGCAAGTCAAAAGAGCTCGGCGGATTACCTCACGAGCTGGGAAGCACAGGCTTCGGAGTTCACTTAGCTGCATTAGTCGGATTGGAGCACTTAGGCATCGACGTTAAAGGAGCGACTGTTGCGATAGAGGGTTTTGGTAATGTAGGGTGGTTTGCCGCGAAGTTCATGGCAGAGAAAGGCGCAAAGCTGATTGCTGTCTCAGACTCAAAAGGAGTAATCTATAACCCAAACGGCCTTAACTTCGAGGTTCTTGACAAGGTAAAAAAAGAGGAAAGAACAGTCACTGCCTACAAGGATGGCAAAATTATAAGTGTTGATGAATTGTTGGCTTTGGATGCGGATGTCTTAATAACAGCAGCAGTTCCTGACCTTTTTGACCATTCCCATGTTGAGAAAATGAAGTTTAAGCTTATTGTTCAAGGCTCTAACATACCCACATCTCCAGAAGTTGAGGAGGAGCTGCACAAAAAAGGCGTTTTGGTTATTCCTGACTTTGTCGCTAATGCAGGCGGCGTCATTTCAAGCTACGTCGAGTACATTGAAGGAACTGAGAAGGAAATGTTCTTCATGGTCGAGGAAAAAATTGTGAAGAATACAAAAATCGTTCTTTCAAGGGCAAAGAAAGAAAGCATAAAGCCAAGGGACGCTGCTTTTAAAATAGCTAAGGAAAGAATCAAAAATGAAAGTAAGGCTGGCTAGGCAAAAAAACTGCCACAAAGGAGAGAACGGCCGCCTGCTAATAGTTGCAGGAAGCAATGTTTACACAGGAAGCCCTGTTTTCAACGCAATGGCTGCATTGAAGTCAGGCATTGACATCGTGAAAATAATAACTCTGCGTAGGCCTGCCGAAATCGCCGCTTCTTTCAAGCCTGACATAATAACAATCCCTGTAAAAAAGTATGATAACAAGGCTTTAAAAATAATTTTGGAAGAATCCAAGAGGCATGACGCGCTTCTTATTGGAGGGGGGCTTGAGAGGAGCAAGGGCTGCTATCGCTTTATTAGGAAAGTTATTGCTTCTGTTGATATTCCCATGATCATTGATGCAGAGGCAATAAGGGCTCTCGGCTATTATTATAATGTCTTGGAAGGCAAGGAATTTGTGCTGACGCCTCACGCAAACGAGTTCTTAGCCTTTACTGGCGAAGAAGGCAATTTTGTCTCTGTTAGGGAATGGGCTGAAAAAGTGAAAGGTGTTATCTTGCTGAAAGGCTCGCAGGACCTTATTTCTGATGGCACAAAAGTTGTTGCTAACAAGACTGGCAATCCCTACATGGCAAAAGGCGGCTTTGGCGATGTGCTGGCTGGAATATGCGCCGGCCTCGTCTCAAGAAAAGTTGGGCTGTTTGAGTCGGCCTGCTTAGCAGCTTACGTGAACGGGAAAGCAGGAGACCTCTTGTTTAATGACAAGGGCCCTGGAATGATTGCCTCAGAAATCTTTGATTACATACCTAAAGTTTTGATAAGAAAAAAAGAATAAAAAATTAGTGATAAAATTTAATAATAAACTGGGCGTGGGTAATAATTCCTGTCATAAGGTAGTTCTACCTCATTAATCTCGTCTAAATCACTTAAGTCGTTCATCTTCACGTATTTAGCTGAGATTGTGTAAAGCACGTTATCCATATACAAAGACCTTCTTACCGCGCTCGGGCTGCCCCAATAATACTGGTCATCCTCTTCTCCGTGAGATATCTTGCCTTTCTTCCTGAACCCATTCTCAGTCACTTCAAACACATAAGCGCCCTGCCATACTCTGTTCCTGTAATAGCCTCTTTCACCATCATAATAGCGGCCCTTTACTTCCCTTATTGGAATCACCAGAAGGTTCTTTTCCTTGTCAAACAGGAATGCCTTGTGGTCTCTTAGCGCTTCTGAGTCTGTTCCTGCCTCTCCTATCTCATACTTGTCAATTTGTTCTGGATTCTCAACATCTGAAACGTCAAATAATGCGAGCTTTACCCCTCTTATTGATGTTCCTCCCCACTGGTTCGTGCCTGTTTCTTTTCCAACACCAATTATATGGTTCTCATCATAAGGGTGCAGGTAGTCGGAATAACCCGGAATCTTTAATTTGCCGAGAATCTCAGGGTTTTCCGGGTCTGACAGGTCTATAACAAACAACGGGTCGACTCTTTTGAATGTCACCATGTAAAGCCTGTCGCCAATGAACCTTGTTGAGTAGATTCTTTCTCCGGGCGCGATGTCTTCTATGCTCCCAACAATATCAAGGTCTTTGTTCATAATGTAAACATTGTTGTAAGTTTCGCTGCCGCCACTTCTCGTCCATATACTCATAGTAGTTGCAACCCTGAAATAATCTCCATGCTCGTCCATTGAGAACTGGTTAAGGAGGCTTCCCGGCACTTCTCCCTTTGCCTCGTATTCAATCATACCATCATCAATCGCAATCTTGTGGATAACTGTCTTCCTTCTCTCCTTCTCAAATTTTAGGTCGTACTCTTGGACTGCTTTCATCATTTCTTCTATAAAGTCTTCTTTGTCATCCTCGTCCATTTCATTGTACATGTCCTGCAGCACGCTCGAGATTTTGTCCCACTGCTCATAAGAATTTAAGCTCTCATCTTCTGATATGTCATTAATCTTTTTCTGGATGTCGCGCGGAAGCAAAGGCAGCACAACATCGTAAAACCTTTCCTTATTGTAATTCTGAGTGTACCACATTGGGAAATTCTTCTGGTAAGTTATGTAAATGTTGTTTTTTGAGACGTACATGTTATTGGAGTAACCAAGCATGTAAGTTTTTGCATCAGCCTCATCCTCATCCTGAATGTTTATAGAAGCTATTGTGTGGAACATGTACTGGTCTTCTGGATTGTCAAAATAGTAAACTTCCGGTCTGATTATTGTTTTGCCTGACTCTTTTAAGACAGGCATGTCAACAAAGTGGCTGTAATAATAAACGTTTTCCTTTGTTATAAAATACACGTAGTCTCCTATCATTCTTGACTGAAAGTACGCTCCTTTTAATGTGAAGTCCGCCACCAAGTCAGGATCAGACCTGTCTGAAATGTCATAAATGTAAGCGTGGGTTTCTTGGGTGTACCTTGGTCTTGGAATAATGTCAAACTCCTGGAACACAAGAACATTCTCATTATCCTGCGAGAAAACAACCAGTCTGTCCCCATTCACGAAAAGGTTTTTCGGTTGGCCTTTAATCTCAGTCTCTGAAACGATTTCAGCGTTTTCTGCAGGGTAAGCATCAATTATCACTAATTTGTTCCCGCTCAAAGTGTAAATGTATTTTCCATCATTTTTCACAATGTCTGCCTCATCAACTCCTTCAACCTGGACGTTTGTCTCTGAGTATTCAGAAGCTCCAGCACCTGCTCCTAAGCTTTTCTCCATCATCGGAGCTCCAGCAACCATATTCATTGATGCTTCTATCACATCGCCGCGCATCATCCCAGAGTCATAACCATAACCCGTTACTGGCTGGTTTCGGCTCAAGAATTCTGCAAGCTCAGCAGCAGAGCTGAACTTCCTTAATTCCTGCGTTCCGTTTAATTCATCCTGAGAAAGTGGGGGCTCTCCTTTTCCTGATATTTGCGGGAGCCGTGGAGGCTTAGGGTGTTCTGTCTGTGAAGGTTTTACATCTATTGTGCAGGCGCTAAGCAATAAGATCCCTATCATCAAGATTGTTAGCATGATTCTCATAATCATTCACCTCGTTTTTTTGTAAGATGATCATATATAAATATTTGGCTAAGAGTTTTATTTGAGTTGAAGTTATTAAGCTTTTGTTATTGGGGTTAAGTCAACTTTGTTAAGATAACAAATTATAAAGATTTTTTTAGTCCCGCCCACACCACCTCCACACCACCAAAGATTTCTCACTTAAGACAGCACCTGCCCTCAGGGAAAATTGTGTTTAATTAAGTGGGGGTTCAAGGGGGCTCTGCCCCATTGTAAAGTTTTATAAAACATTATTCCTTACTTCCAAATATGGAGCCATTAATTGTCGGCGTTGATCCTGGAACAACCGTAGGCTATGCTGTGCTTAACCTGAAAGGAGAGCCATTAGAAGTCAGGTCATTAAAGAATATTTCATTACCTAAGCTTTTAGAGAAGATAATAATGCACGGCCATCCGGTTGTTGTTGCTACTGACAAAAAAAGCGTTCCGAGCTTTGTTGAGAAAGTGGCTAATAGCGTGGGAGCCAGGATAATACGCCCTTTTGAGGACCTTTTGGTGAAAGAAAAAAAGCAGATGACTAAAGGCTTTTCTTTCAGGGACTCTCACCAGATGGATGCACTGGCTTCTGCGTTGTTTGCGTTTCAGGAATTATCTCCATTAATTTCAAAGATTGACAAGTTCATAAAAGACAACAAGCTGAGCAATATTTCTGACGATCTTAAGAGCGTTGTTTTGCGCGAGCAGATTAGCATAAGAAAGGCTTTGGATCGCCTGCAAATGCCGGAAGCCGGAAAAAAAGAGAAGGTTATTGTCAAAGTAAAGGTTGGCGATAAGGAATATGAGGAGCTTAAGAAAAAAATAAGCCAACTGGAGAGAGATAATGAGCTGCTGAGAAGGCAGAACGCTGAGCTGCAGAAAAAAAGGGAAAAAATAGTGGTGAAGACATCTGTAAAAGATGTTGGAAGGCAAAAGCTTGCCTCAAAGGAGAAGACAATACAAGCTCTCAGCATGAAGAACAAGAAGCAGTGGGCTCAGATAAAGGAGCTGCAGCGCAAAGTAAAGCACTTGACAGGCATTCTTGAAAACCTGGAAGGCAACATTTTGGTTAAACGAATCCAAACCTTGAGCATGAGCGAGGTTAAAAATGTGAAAAGAGAGAACATCCTTTACGTTGACCACCCTTCTGTTTTCAGCAGAAGCGGCTTGGCTTATTTGAGAAACGTCGAACTGATAATAACAAAAGACAAGGCTCCTTCCGAGCTGAAGAAAATCTTCACTTTTATTAATGCTAACGAGCTTTTTCTGAGAGAATCAGAGAAATTTGTTCTGGTTGACTCAAAAAGCCTTGAAAAAGCCAGAAGAAGAGTGAATATCTTAGACAAGGTTTTGCAGGAATTCAGGAAAATTGAATAAATTAAACAACGTAAAGTCCCTTATACCCGACAACAGTAACTTTTTGGCCGACCTTTAGCCTTTTCTGGTTTTTTGTCGGCGTGCTTTGAAATGTTTCAGGGTCGAGCACTTCGAGCTTCGGGTAAACTTTCGAGACTGTTGTCTTGACTTTCTCAAGAATCTCGTAATCGCCGTAGCTGAAAACAATTCTCTTCTTAGTCCTCAAGTTTCTTCCAATGACTTTCTTGCTCAGCTTCTCAACCATTACAGGGCTGTTTTTCACAACAAGCACATCACTCACGTGGAATTCAGGAAACCTTATCACAGCATTCAGCCTGTAAATGTTTTTGCTTGTCAGGTAATCCCTCGAGTAAAGGTGGGAGTTTATCTTTACTGTGCCGCCGTACTTGGACTGCACCTGGTAAACAAAGTTTTTTAGGAACTTGCTGTCGCTGAAGTAAAAGTCAAATCCGTTGACGACCTCGTTTTTCCTGTTAATATAGATCCCTCTCTTGTTCATTTTTGTTTCCTGCTGCCTTATGAACGACATTACCTCCTTGTAAGGGTTTCTGATTTGAAGTATGCCTTCATAGTACTGGCTGTTTCTTTTGCGGCAGTTATGGCACAAAGTAACCTTTACAGTAACCTTAATCTTCTTTTTGTCGCCTTTAATGTCAATCTTTTTCTCAAGCCCCGGCTTCAAGGGAATGTTCTCCATTATCTTCGCGTCTGTCTTCGTTATTTTCCTTATAAGCTCCTTTATAGAATTAAAATGAATCCACCTATTCTTGGAGAAATACTTCCTGCACTCGCAGACAGTAATGCTTACATCTTTTACAGGCGTTTTCGGCTTGCACTTAGAGCACAGAGCGCCTGTCTTGTTCTTCTTCCCGCATTTCGGGCAAAATTTCATCTTTTTAGTAAGGGAAAGAGTTAAAGTATAAATATTTTTTTCTGTAGAAAAGGTTATATACCATCAATTCTTATAACAATCTATGAGGGGTGTTTTAATCATCTTTGCCAAGAATCCTGACACTGAGAGCGTTAAGACAAGGCTTGGAAGGGATATTGGCAAAAAAAGGGCAAAGAAAATATACACTAAAATACTTAACAAGCTCATAAGAACCAACAGGAACCAGGATTACAGGCTCGTAGTGTATTCTTACGGCGACCCTGAATATTTCTTGAAGTATGGTATCAAGGTAAAGCAGCAGAAAGGCCTTGACTTGGGGGAAAGGATGCTTAATGCTTTTAGGGAAGAGCTCAAAATATCATCAAAGGCAGTGCTCATAGGCTCTGACATACCAACCATTGGAAGGAAAAAGGTTTCTGAGGCTTTCAGAATTCTTGAAGATTGTGATGTTGTGCTCGGCCCCGCCCTTGACGGCGGCTATTACCTCGTCGGTATGAAAAAGCCATTGAACATTTTCAGCCTTGACATGTGGAGCCACAGCAACGTTCTCGCTGACACCATAAAGCTCATTGAGGAAAACAAGTATTCCTATGCGCTCCTCGAGGAAATGAGGGACATTGACACAGCACAGGACTTGGAATATTACACAAAAATCGGAATCTTGTAAAGTGTTTAAAAACGCTCTTTTAAGGGTTAAGCCATTCCTTATGTGTTTGGAACATTATTAAATTTTTTTAGTCCCGCCCGCACCACCTCCACACCACCAAAGATTTCTCACTTAAGTTGACAACACCTTTTCCCTAAAAAGTTTATAAATTGAAAAAGGATAATGGTTCATGATGATATTGGGCATTAGTCATATAAAAGAAGGCCTGCGCTTTGCAAAAAGGGCTCTGAAGCCAGGATTCAGGAAGTACAAGGGAAACGCAGAGGAAATCTGCAGGCAAATAGTTAGGGATTGCTGGAACGGCTCGTACTTTCAGGTGAGTGCGGGCCACTTCACAGGATTCTACATGAGGGACTTCGGGTGGTGCGCTGAAAGCCTTTTGAAGCTCGGCTACAAGGATAAAGTCAGGAAAACTTTGGCAAATGTTCTTATGATTTACAAAGGCCAAGGCAGATTAACAACTATGATAACACCTGAAAAAAAAGCTGTTGATGTTTTTGCAATATCACCGGACACGATTGCTTACCTGTTCAGGAGCTTAAGGCTGGCAAAGGCAAGAGAGCTTGTCAGAGAGCACGAAGACTTTTTGGCTGAGCAGGTTAATTACTATTTTTCAAAATGCTTTGACACTGAGAGAGGCATGATAAAAACAGGAGTGAGTTTATCATCGATGAAAGACCACTTAAGAAGAGAGTCATCAACGTACAATAACTGCATGATAGCAATGCTCTCAACAGACATTGATTATTTCAAGATGCCAAACCCTTTCAGAGAATTTGACATAAAGAAGAATATTAAAGAAAACTTATGGAATGATGAGGGAGGGTTCTTCTATGATGATCTTAGGAGATTAAATTATGTTGCTGGAGACGCGAACGTATTCCCCTTCTTTTGCGGAGTGTTTGACAGTAAAAAAATTTTGAGGAGATGCATTGGTGTGATAAGGCGTGAAGGCTTAGACAAACCGTTTCCTCTGAAGTACACGAAATTCAGGCTGAAAAAGTATGAAATAGCTCCTGTAAAATGGCTTACTCCGAATTATGAGGGAACATCGATTTGGAGTCATATGGCAATGCCTTACATTAAGCTAGTTAAGAAAATTGATTTGGACCTTTACAAGAAATACAAGGAAGCTTATTCTAAGATAATAGAAAAGCATGGCAATTACTTAGAAGTGTTCGAGCCTAACGGCAGGCCGTACAAAAGGCTGCTTTACAAAACAGATGAGTCAATGCTTTGGGCGGCAAACTACTTGACTTTGTGATCTTTTGGGTAGTCTTTCAGGCTTACCTGGCCTTTCCTTTTTTTCTCCTTTACTTTTATCTTTTCGAAATCTTGGCCTACCTGCTTCTTAATGCTCAGAGCAATTTTTCTGCCGAGAAGCTGCGCCAGCCTTGTCAAGTCAGCTTTCTTAACGTCAGAAACAGACCTTATTCTGTTGTTGTATAGGATTCTTGCCCTCACGCGACCAATGCCGCGTAGCTTGAGCAGGGCAAACAATTCCTCTTTTGCGCCGTACTTCACGCGAAACCTCATCTTCTTTATTTCATTCCTTAGATGATGGAAATGCAGCAACATTGCAAGCTCATCCGCCGCGAACAAAAGCCAGTCAGCAATTTCAAGCTTGGCGCGAAGTTCGCCAGGCCGAATACTGTATTTCTCAAGGAGGAATTCCTCATCTTTCTCATTCACCCATTCGTAGAACATCAGCGCTGTTTTTATTGAGTTGATGAATTCCTCATACTCAACATCATACATTGAAGGCTCTCTTACCAGTAATTGCTCATCATACTCAGCCAATTTTTCCTGCAGCTCGTCATATTCAGCAGCCCTTGCCCTGAGCATAGGCCTCATTTCAAGAGTGTTAGTTATCAGGTGAAGTAGGGGAAAATCATAGAGTCCTTTTGAAGAGGCCTTTCTCAAGCCCGTTATTATTTGAAAGGCTGTTACTGGGTCAAGGTAAAGCTCTGAAACCCTTTTTCCGAGAAGCGTCGGCCTCAAAGTCTCGCTGCCCAAGCTGTCTGCTGATACAAAGTCTTCTTTGGCTGCGCTTTTTATGAATTCGTACTCTTCAAGCTGCCCAAGCACTTTCTCAACAATCAGCTTTATTTTTTCCATGTCTTTAAACTGGTGAGCCCAAAAAGTCTTTTCCAGAAATGTCACGAGGCTGTTTTTATCCTTTACGATTCCTGTGACGATTAATGAGAGCACGCAGGTCCGCAGGATTGGATCAGCAGCAAGTTTTGAGAATATGTTTTCCGGCTTCCCACGAATATATTTTTCAACGAGTTTTTCTTTTTCCGCGTCTGTTTTCGCGATTAAAATTGCTTCGCCGTAACTGTCGAAGTTCGGCCTTCCAGCGCGGCCTGCCTGCTGCATATACTCCAAAACAGGAATGTCCTGCATCCCCCACCTGCCGCCGTAGCGGTGCACGTCCCTGATTATTGAGCGAAAGGCAGGCAGGTCAACCCCAAATGCCAGAGTTGGTGTGCAACAAATTATTTTTATAACGCCTTTCCTGAAATTCTCTTCTATGAGTTCGCGCTGCTTCGCGACAAGACCTGAGTGATGATATGCAATTCCTTTCTTAACGCACCTTGCGAGGCGCTCGCACTGCTTTGTCGGAGTTGGCAAGGCTCCCAATATCTCATCAGAAATTTTCAGCAGAATTTTATCAGAAGAACTGATTTTTTTTGAAATGTCCTCAGCTAATTTCTCTGCTCCCCTCTTCGTGTTGACAAAGACAAGCGCCTGTTTTTTCTTCTTTAAGGTATCTAACGCTAGGTTTATTGGAGGGTTGTCAGTTAAATGAGGAATAACCAAGGAATTCATTATGTAAAAGAAACAGTCATATTTTATAGGGTTTTTGACAATACTCCAGAAAAACAAATAGATTTAAATATTAGTTCTCACTCTTCAGTGCTAAAATAATAGTTCCCCCAGGGGTTTCTTTAGGGGTTGATTTAGGGATTAAAGCAATGATACCACCTTTCAAAATAAAATCTGTAGAGCCTATCAGACTGCTACCAAAATCTGAAAGAATAAAAAGGATTAAGAGAGCAGGCTATAATATTTTCAAGCTCAGGGCGAGCAGCATTTTCATAGACCTTCTTACAGACTCAGGAACAGGAGCGATGTCACAAGAGCAGTGGTCTGCAATGATGAAAGGTGATGAAAGCTATGCCGGCTCTGAAAGCTTCTTCAGGTTTGAGAAAGCAGTAAAAGAAGTTCTCGGATTTCCCTTTGTGGTTCCATGCCACCAAGGAAGAGGAGCGGAAAGGGTTTTTGACAGGGTAATGATCAAGGCCGGTCAAGCAGTTCCGGGAAACACGCATTTTGACACAACAAAAGCTCATATTGAGTATCGGAAGGGAAAAGCAGTTGACTGCACAATAAGCGAGGCTTTTGACCCGGAAACAGATCACCCTTTTAAGGGGAATGTTGACTTAAAAAAATTAGAATTCAGCTTAAAAAATGATGATGTCGCGTACGTGCTTTTAACGTGCACATGCAACAGCATTGGCGGCCAGCCCGTTTCAATGGCAAACATAAAGGCTGTCAGCAGACTAGCAAGAAAATACAAGAAGCCCTTATTCATGGATGGGGCAAGGTTTGCAGAGAACGCGTTCTTTATAAAGAAAAGAGAAAAAGGCTATGAAAAAAAGAGCGTAAAAACAATTGTTAAAGAAATGACGAGCCACTTTGACGGCATGCTTATGAGCGCAAAAAAGGACGCTATTGTTAATATTGGAGGATTCATTGCTGTCCGCGACAAAGGGCTTTACGAAAAGCTTTCTCAAATGGCAATTCTATTTGAGGGCTTCCCAACATACGGCGGCCTTTCAGGCCGGGACATGGAAGCAATCGCGCAAGGACTTTATGAAGGAATTGATGAGGATTATCTTGAGTACAGGACAAGCCAAGTTAAGTACCTTGCAGAAAAACTGGAATTATTTGGAATACCTGTTCTAAAGCCTGTTGGAGGCCATGCAGTTTACGTTAATGGAAAAGAGTTCTTTGATCATATCCCACAATGGCAGTTTCCGTCACAGACTCTTGCAGTTGAGCTGTACGTGGAAGGAGGGATAAGGGCTGTTGAAATTGGGACTTTGCTGGCTGGAAGAGACCCTGAAACAGGAGAAAACATTTACCCAGAGCTCGACCTTTTAAGACTTACAATTCCCAGGAGAGTTTACACAAAAGAGCATCTTGACTATGTTGCTGAGTGCCTGAAAAAGGTTTGGGAAAGAAGGGAATCTGTTAAAGGCCTAAAGCTCATACATGAACCAAAAGTCTTAAGGCATTTCCAGGCAAGGTTTGAAAGGGCAGAGGACGTAAACTTTGAGAAAAAACTAAGAAAAAAGTGATGGGCCCGGCGAGACTTTCAGCATTTGCTTTTGAACTCGCGACCACTCGATTTCTATTCTGCAATATCAGTCGAGCACTCCATTGCCCGAGGATTACGCGAACGAAGTGAGCGCAGGGGACTTCACGGAGTGAATGCCGCCTTTTTGCGCGTTAACGGAGCGTAACCCGTTACCAGGCTAAGCTACGGGCCCAATCAGGAAGAAAGAGAAAAAGGGGAATTTATAAAAGTTTTGGAAAAAATAAGAAAAGAAAATGAGAAAAATTAATGTATTCCCCACGTCCAGTCCATATAAGCGCAGTTCCATATGCACCACCAGTGATCAGGACCCCAACAAAGCGCGTCACCGCGCCAATAACTAAATGACCCCCAGTGATTTGAGCACCAATTATCCATGCAGTCCCAATCTAGATAGTTGCACGCATTACCAGAACAACCATCACAACTGACCTTGAAATAAGTGGTGTAATAATTATGGTCATGATAATTATATGTGCTTGCCAGGACAAAGTTTGAGGCGTGATATCCGTCGAGTTTGTCTGAGTCATCAGCAGTCAAACCATACCAAATTCCTGTAGGAAGCAGGATTTCAGACCAGTTATGACCTGGATTAGGAATACTTTCCTGCGCTATTAATCCAGTACTAAGAGGGACAGATCTCGGCACTTCGGGCGCTGGGGCTTTTGTAAAATGCTGAGGCTCCTTATTAGCAGAATTTCTAGCGAGGTTACTGCCAACACCAACAACGAAGCCAGCGCCAAACAGCAAGACAATCAACACAACGAGAATGTAAAAATGTTTTTTCTCAAAGTTTAGTTCGATTCTCATAATATCACCTTTTATTGATTCTCGTTGCAGTAGCCGTATCCACCGCAGGAATAGTATTGCTCACAGTAAACCGTACCGGATGAGGCACCCTGATTACAAACTTTATAGCCGCCAGTGCAGTGCCATTCAGTCATTGCATCTCCGCTGCTACAGGTTGCGGTGCATGTTCCGTCGGCAACAGCTGAACATGATTTGTAAACTGGAGAATGCAAATCAACATCCATCCATTTATTCCTACAATCATTGTTTATGCATACTTGAGGACAATTATTCGGCTGATCACATGTACTTGAAGGCCAATCTGATTTGCAGTTTGAGCCAATACAAACCTGAGAGCAGGTTCCAGAAGAATCACACCTCGTGTCTGAAATTATGAAAGCTGGGCAATTAGTACCATCCTTAAGACAAACTTTGTTTCCATCTCCAATCCCTCCCTGGTATAAATTTCCAAGAACAAGAAGATCGTCACTAATGCTAAGATCATCAATAATCTGCACTTTCCTATTAGGGCTAGTCCCTTTCCCAACAAACATAAGTGTGTTATAAGATCCGCCGTCATTTGTTATTTGAGGATTATTCCCATCATAACTTGAAGTATCCCTAAAAATCATTCTTCCAAACTCAACTTGGGTTACGCTGTGCCCTGGATTTGGCACAATAGCTATTACTGATGCTATAATAATTAAGATAATTAAGTACAAAAAGTGTTTTTTGTTAAGTTTCATTTTTATGAATATTTGGTGCAGGTGCCTGAACCTCCGCAGGCAAAATTGGTTTCGCAAACCACATTAAAACCGTTTCCATAATTGTTATATTTTAAGTATGATCCTGAGGGATTAAAATCTGTTAAGGCATAATTCGAGGCACAGGTTGCTGAACATTGCTGGTTGGCATCTGCCTGGCAGATTAATTTATATTTATTAACGCCTTTTTTCGGCCAGGTTGTTCTGCAGTTTGAGCCAATACAAACCTGAGAGCAAACTCCTGCGCTTCCGCAACTTTCGGATGTTGGCCAGCTCGACCTACAATCTGTTCCAATACAAACTTGAGAACATAAACCTGAAACATCACACTGAGTGTCACTTCCTGAACACGCTGGGCAATTTGTCCGGTCTTTTCTGCAGACTCTATTTCCTAATCCTGTACCACCTTGATACATTAATCCATAAACAACAAGAGTGTCAGACACGGTCAAGTCATCCCAAACCTTCACTGAACGGTCTGGTGAAGCACCTTTTCCAGCAATCAACAGAGCATTATAAGTTCCACCGTCATTAGTAATCTGGGGGTTCTGATTATTATAATTTTCTTGTGTTTGAAAAAAAACTTTTCCAAAATCAACAGACTCAGAATCGTGGCTTACAGTAGTAGCAGAAACTGCTACGAAAGACAATAAAAACACCAAAATGTAAATTTGTTTTATCTTGAACATGTTCCCTCTCCTGAGCAAGAATTATAAGTTCCAGCATGTGCTTCGCCTATTGGACAGCTAACACAATTACCATTGCAATGCCAACCTGATAATGAATAACCTGAAGGGCAACCGCCAATGCAATATTGGTTTGCTTTTGCATAACAATTAACAGTAAAACTGCTTGGCCCAACATTTACCCATCTACTTTTACAACTGTTGCCAATACAAAGCTGAGAGCAAACTCCTGCGCTTCCGCAACTTTCGGATTGCTGCCAAGTATTTTTACAATCTGATCCTATGCAAATTTGTGAACATAATCCAGAAGTATCACACCTAGTGTCTGTTCCAGAACATTCAGGACAGTTTGTCTGATCTTTTCTGCACACTTTCTTGTTTTCGGAAATACTGCCTTGATAAATATCACCTGAGAGTAAGCTATCACCCACATAAAGATCGTCCCAAACTTTTACTGAACGATTAGGTGGGGTTCCTCTTCCAACAATCATTAGTGTGTTGTAAGAGCCACCATCATTCGTTATTTGAGGATTTTGGCCGTTCCAGTTAGCAACGTTCTCAAAGAAAATCCTTCCAAATTCTATCTCTGTTGATTTATGGCCTGGATTAAGTGCAAAGGTTATAGAAATTGCAAAGATGAAAATTAAAAAGTAAACAAATTTTTTATCAATGTTCATGAAAAAACCACCTTTTTTATTATTAATATTATATGAATATGTGAAAAC
>RFII01000067.1 GCA_003695265.1 Candidatus Woesearchaeota archaeon
GTCCTGGAATGTGCAGGGACGGATTTGACAATGATGATGACGGCTCAGCAGACTGCGCTGATTCAGACTGCGACAATACTTTTTACTGTGACTCGGATGACAGGGATTACCCAAGTTACCAAGAGACAAACATAAGCGGTCAGCTCGACATTATCTTCACAGATTACATACATGACAATGACTTGTTCAATGCAGAGTTTAAAAGAGCAGGCCTAATTGACACTACTTTAAGCCTCGTGGTTGGAAAAGCAGGAGTCGCTCCTCTAAACCTGATTAACACGATGCCTAATGACACCAACACTTTCATGAGCGGAACTATACACGAGAACTTCACAAAGCAGGTTAATAATGATACCTTAACTGTTGCTGTAGAAGCGCCTAAATTATTCTCAGGAGACTTGGACGTTAATGTGAGCACAATAGTAGATGTTTCGCCTGGATGGTACCAGACTTTCTTCTCAGGCGCAATCTCCATGCTTGGTCTGGTTGGAGAAATTCCAGCTCCTGTGAACATTTACATTTCAGAATCTGAGTCTCCTTCAATAATTTCTGTTAGCCCAAATGACACATCTGTGGCTGAGCCCAATGTTATTATAATAGCAAATGTGACAGATGCTGGCATTTATGATTCTGGCATTGACCATTGTGAGATTAACGTTACGGGAAGTGCTGTCATTAATGCGCCGAACTGCTCAGCAACATTCACGCTTACTCCTGGAGACTACAACGGCTCTGTGCTTGTCATTGATGGTGCTGGAAACACAATAAGCAGCACTTTCAACTTCACTGTTGTGCCTATGACTCTTCAGCAGGAATCAGGTTATTACTCTGTCAGCTTGAACAATTATCCTGGCAGAAACTATTTTGACAGCAGCGACACAATAACATTTGGCATTAATTTCAGCAGCTCCAACGGCTTTAACGCTTCTGATAACTGCACAGTCCACTTTTACAACGCGACTGATTACATAACAAGCTTCAGCGCCGTTTTAGACAACAGCTCAGGCAACGCCTCATGCAACGCAAGCATCTTGCTCAATGGCTTTAATAATTCTTATTACAAATTCAATGTTGAGGTAAAAGACGCTAGCGGAATTTCCCTAAACAGCAGTTTCGGCTCAATATGGCTGTGCCCATGGATAAATGATTCTGGGAATCTGCGCTGCAGGGACGAATGCGAAATGGCAGACTCCTTAACAATATTTGACCAAACATTTATTGGCGGGCCGCCACCGAATGAGAACGTCCCAACATACTTTTACGCGAATTACACAGACGCGAGCAACCAAATGATTTTGGGAGCTGAGTGCAATTTCAGCAGCCTCGGAACAGTTAATGCTTTAATGCCTTACAATGCCACTTTGGAATTGTACCAATACAATAAGACTTACACTTCATCAGGAACTTTTGATTGGAATGTTACTTGCAGCAAGTCACCTCACCAAACGCTCACGCAAAGCAGCGTGGTTGTGGTTAATGACACCACTCCCCCTATTATTAGTCTCATAAAGCCAGTTCAAAATGGCAACGTAACATCCAATGTTTTGTTTAAATGGAGTTCAACTGATAATTCACTGTTGAACACCACATGCACTTTATTCATTGACGGCTCTGCTAACGAGTCAAACCTCATAGCGCGGCATGGCACTCCATTCAATATAACAATACAAAACCTTACAGAGGGAACTCATAATTGGAGCGTTAACTGCACTGACTTAGCTAACAATACAGGAAACAGCTCTGTCTGGAGATTTAACGTTGATGTTACTCCGCCGAGCGTCACTCTGATATGGCCTGAGGACGGTTACACTCTTAATGATACTCTAATACTTGGCTTTAATTTCTCTGCCAATGATTCTAGCGGAGTCTCAAATTGCACTCTTGTTCTAGACAATGTAACAACCAATTACTCAGCGTATAGCATAACAAACAATGTTGAGGCAGAGATAATAGCTGCTGTGCCTTCCGGTGAGCATAATTGGAGTATTAGCTGCTTTGACAAGCCAGGAAACATGAACATTTCAGAGCAGCGTCTCATAAACCAAACAATTTTTGAGGGCGTATTTATTATCCCATTGGATAATGAAGAGCTTGGCAATGACACTACAATTTACCCGTTTGTTGAGTTAAGGCTTTACTTCGACAACACAACTGCTGTGGAATGCTCTTTCAGGAACGAGAACAGCACATGGCAAGAACCTGTTGACTGCCGCGAGCACGAATTCTGGCTGCTTTCAAACGGTACTGGTTATAAAACAGTGTTTTACAGGATAAACCACACAGGCGGCTTTATCACAGAATACCATGACTCAATATGGTTCACTACAGGAGAAGTTCCGCCAAACGGAACAATACCACCTGATAACTTGGAAATTTATATCGGTAATTTTACTGTGACTGATGAGGGCACGTATACTAATGATGATACGCGATTATTCGCGTCATTCTCAAGGCCTGATGATCCTTGGACGCAATACTTTGGTTTGACAGTTTATTACAGGTTTAAACTGTTAGAGAATGGAACACAAATATATCCTATTTTAGAATCTTGGCAGGATTTGGGCACAAACAATTCAGTAACTCTCACTAATTCAGATGTTACTCTTAAGCACGGCAGTAATTACACTTTCCACGTGCAAGCAAGCCATTACGTGAGCTTTAACCCGAGCAGGAGGGTTGACTCTTTCAGCGACGGCATAACAATTGATACTGTAACTCCTGTAATGGATTTCCTTAACAGCTCAGACGTTGCTAATATGAGCTGGACTAATAAAAGCAGCGTAACAATTAATTGGGCTGCGAGCGACTCAGTCTCAGGAATCCAGGGGTTCAGTTTCATAAGGACCATACGCAACGACACAGTGCCTGACAACATTTTAGAAGGCTCGGGCTCAAGCGTAACATACAACAACATAGCCGACAGGTTTTACTGGTTCCACATAAAGCCAAAGGACAATGCAGGTAATTTCGGCGATCCATGGACTTTTGGCTTTGGAGTTGACAAGAGCAGGCCCTTCCCTTCATTAATGCAGAATCCTGTTGAGTTCAGCGGAAGCCAGGACTCAATTGTGTTTAATTGGACTCCAACAACTGACATATCAGGAATTGTTGATTATGAATTAGTCGTCGTTGATCTTAATGACAACACAACCTTGTTTAACAGCAGCGTTGGGAACGTAACAGGAAAAAATGTTTCTGTTACTCAATTCACTAATTACTTTGCAAAGGTCCGCGCCAAGAACAGCGCTGGCCTGTGGAGCTTGTGGAGTGATGAGGCAATTGGTGACATAACGCCGCCGAAAATAATATTTGCGAAGCCTAACGGAACTATTGTTTCTGACAAGTTCACAATAATAGCAGAGACAGATGAGGATTCAGTTTGTTATTACGTGAATAACGACTCAGAACAGCACATATTTAATTATACAGGCGGAAGGTTCCACGAGTCAACTGACCAAAGGGCAGACAGCTCGGATTACACTTATGAAGTATTATGCTTTGACAAGGTTGGATTGCAGGACAGCGTTAATATAAGCTTCAGCATCCGCACAGGTTATTTGCCAAGCACCCTCTCCCTAAATGTTAAACCAACCTATTTTGTGGGCCAAGTGATAAAAACAAATGCTACTGTCAGCGACGGCTCACACCTTCTGGGAGAAATTACAAAGGACAGGTGGGACGTTACGTTGGATGGGAAACTACTGAATGATTACTCCTTATTTGATAGGGGCCAAGGAACGTACTGGATTGCGTTTGACGCTCCAATAAAAGAAGGCACATATTCTTTAAAAGTGTGCGTTGATAATAACATCTGTGATACTAAACAAATCAATGTTGAGCGCTTGCACCTCATAACAGAATACAGCGGCGTTAGTGGAACTGCAAGTCAGAAAGTCGTGTATGATAATTCAGGGGCTTACATTATTGGCCTTGGCTCAGACGCGACCAATGTTTCACCGAGCTCGCCTGGCAACAAGCTAAAGCTCGACGCAGACACCTTGGATGGTAAATCATACATTTTTGTGACAGAGCCTAACGCGCCCATAGAGCAGCGCGAAGAATACTTGATAAGAAAGGAATTTGATGACCTTGTTGTTCCAAGCTTTGGCTTCCCATTGAATAAGAAATACTTCACAGCAACAATACTCGGATACGACAATGTAATAATACTTGGCAATCTCTCATTAGACCCGGGCGAGTACGTCCTCCTTATGAGAAACCTTGGTATAGACGAGTTTGACAACACGAGGCTTGAGGTAAGGCTGAAAAATGAAACATCATAAAACAATATTATATTTGGTCGCCCTAATAATCTTAATTGATGCTGTCAGGGCTGAAAGCCTTGCCATAGAAAGCACAGGCTATCCGGGAATACCAGATGCCAATCCAGAATACACTGCAAGCAGGGTCGTGTACATAATACTTGACTTCAACGCTTCAAGCACTGTGTGCAGCTGCGGGAACCTCGGCTGGGATTTTGACCCTTGGCAGAGCTGCCTTAATTACGACAACGATCTTTGGATGCTGAGCGAAGAGGACGGCAATAAAACAGTGGTTTGCAGAATAAACCACACTGACAGTGTTGTGACAGAGTTCAATGACTCAATTTATTACAATCACACAGGCGCAGGATTAGACACAACCCCACCAATACCTCCCAACGTTATTGATGATGGGGACTTTACTAACAATAACCAAAGCCTTCACTTAATATTGGATGGAGCTTATGATCCTGAATCAGCACTCCTTGAAATTCCTTTAGTCTTCACACTTAGGATATGGGAGAACAACGCATTAATTGTTGATTGGACAAGCCCGACGAACCAAACAGAAATCAATTACTCAATAGACTTGGCAGAAAACAAGACTTATGCCGTGAATGTGACAGTAATAAACTCGGCCGGTCTGAACGCCAGCTCAAGCTCTGACGGCATAACAATTGATGTAACAAAGCCAACCGTCATTGTTGATTCGAGCTCGCACCCAAACCAAAGCCTTTGGCACTCTAACGGAAGCATTGCGATGAACTGGTCGGGAACTGATCACATATCAGGAATTTATGGGTACAGCTACATCCTAACAACAAACCCTTTTGATGAGCCTGACAACATCCCTGAGGGTAACCTGAGCAATCTCTCTGGAGAAATATCAGCTAATTATGTGAGGAGCACAGGCATTTATTATTTTAAGATAAAGCCGCTTGACAAAGCAGGAAACTGGGGAAATATAATTACTTACATTATTAAAATAGACTTGACCCCTCCATCAAAACCTGATATGGAAAACGTTGTCGTGGCAAGTACTTCTACGCTGAACCTGAGCTGGTCTGAATCATTTGATAATGAGAGCGGAGTTGATTATTATTACTTACAAGTCTCTAGCAACCCGGATTACTCAAGCCCTGTTTTTAACGCTTCTGTCGGCAACACACTTTTTAAAGAGGTTAGCGTAACATCTGGCTTAACTTATTATGCGCGAGTAAAAGCAGTGAACAAAGTAAACTTATCAAGCCAATGGTCTGACGAGGAAGCTGTTGAGTTTGACACTACTCCTCCAAACATAACTTTTGTGACTCCTCTCAACAATGATAATGTGTCAACTCTCACCCCAACACTTATTGTTAGGACAGACGAAATAGCCCATTGCGCTTACCAAAGCCTTGTCCCATGGCCCGGCCCAATAACTGATTTTTCTTTTACGAATGATTTAACACATGAAGCATCGCTTACGCTTACTTTCCCTCTACCACTCCAAGGCTACAACATTACCTGCACTGACAATTCAAACAACACCGCGACAAAAACATTAATATTCAAGTATGTAAAAGCAACAGGAGTTTTCAGCGTTCAGGCAGACCTTTCAGGCAGAGTCTTATTCAACCAGCAAATATTCACCTTTGACGCAGTAATAAAGTTTGACGGCACTCCTGCTAGCGGTCTTAATTATAACAAATTTCACTTCAAACTGGGAGGAAAAGAATTGCAGGAATACTCTGTGATGGAAAAAGGCAATGGCGTTTACTCTGTTTCAATAAGAATACCAGAAGGCTCAGCAAACCCTGAAATACTCGAAGTATTTTACGGAAACCAATCATACAATCTCACCGGATTCAGCGTTGAGCCTATGAAGCTTCAAGTTGATTACGCTGGTTTGCAATCAGCAATGTCAAACATTATCTTTAAGAATTTTGGAGGGTTTGTCCTTGGCGTTGCTTCTGAAAGCTCTTTTGTTCAGACGCAGCCAAGCAGGATAACTGCAGATCCTAACAATGGAGATGTTTTCATTTTCATGACCAAGCCTGATGCGGACATTGAAAGAAAGAACGACCTTTTAAGGAAGAAAGAATTCACGTCAAAAAACCTGCCGACTTTCGGCTCGTTCGTGGATGAGGACAAGCAAGTATTAAGCCTCAGCCTGTCTTACCCAAACATTCTTATTAAAGGAAATGAGACTGTCCAAAAAGGCAGGCACTCCCTTTTGCTTAAGAATATTAGGCTGGAAAACAATCCAGAAGGAAAAAGCGGGGTTTACGTGTCCTCCCAGAAAATAAAAGCATGAATAAAAATGGGAAATATGAAGAACTTAAAGAAAGGGCAATTCTACATTTTTGTGGCTATTCTGCTTAGCGCAATATCATTCTCAATGCTTAAGGGGAGCACAGTATTAGCAAAACCGCACAGCTTTGAGGACATTAGGGCCAATTACATTCAGGAAAGCGAGTTTGTGCTGAACAATGCAATATATCAAGAGCAAAATCCGTTCGAGCAATTTGACCATTTCACAAAGAATTTCCAGAAATTCGCGCGCGAAAAAAACATAAACTTTGAGGTTGTTTACATGCTCTTATACCAAGACACTATTAAAATCGTTAATTATTTAAGCGTTCCAGTCACTGTTAATATTACAGGAACAGAAGAGAAATTATTCCCAAACGAGGGAACCTTCATTGATAAAGTTGCAGCATTAAAAATAAGCTTTGAGGGATTAGAAAACACGTACAAGTTCGCTCCTGATGAGCCAGTCCAGCTAAAACTTTTAATAATAACTGAGGAAAGATGAGAAAGACAAAAAAAAGGGGTTTTATATGGATTAATTGGATACTCATAGTCGCATTCACAATCACCCTCGGAACTTTTGTTGCAAAATGGCTTATCGGCTTTACAAAAGAAAGAACTTCAGAATTTCAGGAGAGAACAATGAACCCAAGCTTCTGCCAAGACACAGGAGTTTCCCTCGATGAAATCTGCCAGAATCCACAAACTTTAAATATCAAGGTCACAAACAGAAAAGAATTGGAAGTGAGCAAGCTTTTGTTCAGAGTGTTTGACATTTACGGCAATCCTGCCACGAGAGAAAAGAATGTTTCATTATATCCTGGTGATGTTGAGCGCCTTGTAATACTCAAGCAGGGGACAACTAAAAAAGTTGAAATCATACCATTCACTAAAAAGAATTTGAAAAATATAATGTGCTCTGAGAGCAGCGTGACAGCAGTTAATATTTCGTATTGTTAAAAAAAGAAGGTGATAAAACAATGAGACTTAACAAAAAGGCCGTTTCTCCGCTCATAGCAACTATTCTTCTAATCGCTTTTTCAATATCAGTCGGTGTTCTCGTGGTTAACTGGGGCAAGAACTATGTTGAGAGCCAGACAAGAGAAGCAGAATCGAGGGCTGACACTCAAATGGCATGCGGTCTTGACGTTGACCTCGACTTCGTTTATACTGGGGCAACGCCTGACATTTGCGATGAGGGTCCTGGCAATGTTAAATTCACCCTAGAGAATAGTGCGCGCACATCAATAAAAAACCTGACAGTGAACATAATAGGAACTAACAATATTACAAGCGCAACCCTAAGCGCAAACATAAACCCTGGAGGAGTTCAAAGATTTAACGTCTCATATGACAACTCATCATTAGGAAACATTATGCAGGTAAGAATTTCCCCTACTGTTGAGACAAGTTCGGGGAGCGTAACAACATGCACAAGCGACGCTCTCGTGATAGAAAGCGTTCCAGCCTGCTGAAAATAATAAAACAAAAAAAATGAGGAAAGCTCAAATATGGGTGTCACTAATAATCTATGTCCTTATAATAGTAAGTGTGATAGTAATTGTGCTTAAAGGAGGACTTCCATTAATAGAACAGATGCGAGACAAGATAATCTTTTCCAGGGCGAGAGACTCAATGGCCAACCTTGACGAGCAAATAAGGCTTGTTGCGAGTGAAGGCATCGGAAGCCAGCGCATAATCCCCTTCACAATCAGGGACGGCTCAGTATCAATTGATAATAACCGCATGAAATGGGAGATAGTAACAGAAAATGAAATAATAGAGTCCAAAACAAAAGTTGACTTGGGCAACATAGTAATAACATCAAACTCAGAAGTATCTGCAAAGGAAGAAAACAACTTGTTCGTGCTTAAAAACTCGTATTTGGCAGTCAACATATCAAAGCTCGGCGGGCCTAACCCGAATGATTGGGTTGCATTAACAACCAACGATATTATTGACACGATAGGATACAACGGCAATGTGATCCAAGGCAGCAACTTTAACTTTTCAATAAATGGGCTTGGAAGCTCAGGGAACGGTTTCACCCAGCTCTTGCACAGAGGAACTGACCTTGGATCTGCAACTGTTATAGCACATATAAACAGCTCAGATGGGTTTGAGTATGACCTAGAGCTAACATTAGACAGCTTTGCTGATTACTTAACAGTTAAAGTAAAGAATTTCCAAGCAACATGAAACTAATAAACCCTTTCAAAAAAAAGCAGGAAACTGAATCAGAGCAGAAGAAAAACTATTCAGGATTTCACATTGATGCAAAGCCGCGATTAATAACCCTTCCAACGCTGAAAAACAGGAAAGAAATAAACATAAGGTATCCCCTACTCCCACCATTTGCTTTTGCCCACATATTCTGGGATGACAAGGAGAAAGAGCTTGTCTACTTTGTCGAAGAGCCGAAACTTGATGATAAAGAAAAGGAAATACTTGAGCTTATTTACAAGGCTTTGGAGGAAATGATCAACATCTCGTTTTTTGAGCACGCACAAACAACATTCCTTACAGAATATCTTGAGAAAAACGTCCAGGCCATTCTTAAGGAAGTCGGCATTGTCATATCAAAGGAATCCTACCTGAAAATAATGTACTATGTTTACAGGAACTCAGTCGGCCTTAACCAGATAGAACCTTTAATGAATGATTATTACATAGAGGATATTGAGTGCAACGGCGTTGGCTTCCCAATTTACGTTGTTCACAGGAGGTTTGAAAACCTGCGTACAAAC
Source organism: Candidatus Woesearchaeota archaeon (assembly GCA_003695265.1). GTDB lineage: Archaea > Nanobdellota > Nanobdellia > Woesearchaeales > J072 > J072. Next base: position 9,302 of record RFII01000067.1, read on the forward strand.
ATAATCTTTAATGATTTTGAGGAAGCAACTGATTTTGTTGAGAAACTCGCCCAGAAAAGCGGCCGCTACATATCCTTCGCGAATCCATTGCTTGATGGAACTCTTCCTGACGGCAGCAGAGTCAATGCGACTTACTCTAAAGACATAACAACGCGTGGCCCCACATTCACTATAAGGAAATTCACGAAAAACCCTTTAACACCAACCCATTTGATAAGGTCGAACACTGCTTCTGCGCGCGTTTTTGCCTATCTTTGGCTTGCGATCGAGAATAAGCTTAACATTATGGTTATAGGCGAGACAGCGTCAGGAAAAACAACTTTGCTGAACGCAATAGCCGATTTCATACCTTTCGAGTCGAGGATATGCTCTATTGAGGACACGCGCGAATTAAACTTGGTTCACGAAAACTGGTTGCCTGCAGTCACGAGGGCTGGCTTTGGCATACCGAACATTCTTGGAAAAAAATACGGAGGAATATCTCTTTTCGACCTTCTGAAAGAGACGTACAGGCAGAATCCTGATTACATAATAGTTGGAGAAGTGAGAGGTCCTGAAACCTCTGTTTTATTCCAGGGAATGGCTTCCGGCCATCCAAGCCTCGGAACTTTTCACGCGGGCTCTGTGGAAGCTCTTGTCAGGAGGCTGGAAACACCGCCAATAAACCTTCCAAGGTCCCTTATATCCTCTTTGGACATTGTTGTAATGACAATTCATGCAAAGGAGCGAGATCGCAATATTAGACGTGTAAGAGAAGTCATCGAAGTTATTGAGGTCGGATCTGAGATAGGTAGTCTTAAGACAAACACAATGTTCAAATGGGATCAGCCAAACGACAGGTTTCTGGCGAATAAGTATTCAAAAGTATTTGAGAAGATATCAGAGCTGAGCGGCGTTGAGCTGAAAAAAATAAAGGAGGAATGGGAGTTAAGGACAAGGCTCCTTCAGAGGCTTGCGGACAGCAATATAGTCATGTTTGACGACCTCGCGAAGATAATAAAATTGTTTTATGAAAGCCCAGAAGCTGTGATAAAGCAGTTTAAGCTTTAAAAATGGAAGCAGAAGCATTAGAACAAGACGTGAAGAAAATGCTTGCGATAGCAGAGCTTTACGATGAGATAAGCTCTAAGGCTCCAGGGTCAACCGTTGGTCTTAAGAACAAGCAGTTTAAGCTGCGCCTAACAAAAGAGGAAATGCTTGAAGTGATCAAGGACATAAATGAGTCTATTAGAAAAATAAGAGAAAATGTATAAGGAAATTTACCCCTTGGCAGCTAGGACTCTTAAGCTTATTGAAGAGCTTAAGGAGAAACAGCAGCAAAAAAATGATTTTTTGTCAGGGCTTGAGCGCATAGACAACGAATACAGCCAAGGCCGCTTAACTTTTAAGGATTACCAGAAAAAAATAAGCGAGTTTCTCAACGGCAGAACTAAAGAGCAAGTATTAGCTCAATTCAAGAGGGAAATACTTCTTATGCTGAGAAAGATTGAAATGCTTAATTCCCAGCTTTACGCCACTATCCTAACAGAGAAAACGCACATTGACATTTCGCTTTTGAAGGAGGAAGAAGAATTATTCAAAAAAACAGATGAGGAATTTGAGAAAACCTTAAAGGAAATAGAAAAACCATTTCAGCCTGTTTTTGGCAGAGAAATAGCGGAGCCTCAAGAGGAAGCATTTGCCAAAGGTGAAATGTCAGCTCAGCAAATTGCTGAGAAAGCACAGAAAATCGCTGCAGAGCACAGGAAAGAGCTTCAATCAGTAGTGAAAGAGCAGCTCGAAGACCTTGACAAGCCAACAGAAAAACATGAACCCCTATTTAAGAAAGACAAGTTAAAAGACATCCTTCCTAAAGGCGCGGCTTCTAAAGACGAGGGATTATTGACCGAGACGCAGCTCATAAAAAAACATGATGATAAGGAAGTGCACTCCGGCTTTAAGGCAGAAACAATTGAGGTTGGGAAAGAAAAAAAGAAAACACCTCTCCCTGAAGAATTTAAGAGGGATCTCATAGGCCCAACGAGGAGAAAACAAGTAAAGGTTTTTGCTCAGGAGTCAAAGGCTTTGGCGAGCATTTACAAGCCATCTTTTTTCGGGTCGCTCGCAAATATTTTGATGAGGCCTATAAGCAATTATTTGGAGAGAAAACTCCCCCAATTCTACAATTACATGCGCGTGCAGATAGGAATGGCAAACATGAAAGTCCTTACAACCACGTATGTGAATGAGATGATCCTTACATCAGCGCTCGTGTTCATAATCAGTATGATGCTATCATTCGGAATCTTCGCAATATTTGGCGGCAGCATAACAGGCGTTTTTCTTAAATCATTCTTCACATCACTGTTTTTGTCAGGAGCAACTTTCGCGTCATTCGTTTATTATCCTCAAACAATTATAGGGAGCCGAAGAAAAAGCATAGTGGCAAATCTTCCTTTTGCATTAAACCATATGTCAGCAATATCAACTGCTGGAGTCCCTCCATTAAGAATGTTCCAGCTCATCGCCAATTCTAAAGATTACGGCGAAGTTTCAAACGAAATAGAGAAAATCTCTCTATACACTAATATTTTTGGTTATGACATGATAACTGCAATACAAGTCGTGCTAGAGAAAACGCCGTCACCTCAACTGAAAACAATCTTTGCAGGATTCGTCTCAACCATTGAGACTGGAGGAGACTTAAACAAGTTCTTGAAGCAAAAGGCAGAAGAAGCAGCTTTAGCATACAGGCTTGAAAGGCAGAAATACTTAGACACAATATCCACCTATTCAGACATCTACACAGGAGTCCTTATTGCAGGGCCGCTGTTCTTCATTATAGCACTGTCGCTAATAAACGTTATAGGAGGGAAAGTTGGGGGAATTACTATTGATATGCTTATGGGGATAGGAACATATTTTCTTATTCCCATACTTAATATATTTTTCATACTCTTCCTCAACTTCACGCAGCCAGAACTATGAGATTCAACAAAAACTACCTATATGGAATAGCACTCTCATTAGTGCTTCTTATACTTAATATAATGTACCTGCGCGAAACGCGCTTCTTCATAGCAGGCGTTGTTATTTGCGTTCTAATTGGGTTCTTGCAGCCGGGAATAGACTTCTTAGTGAGGGAAAGGCAGGAGAAAGAAGTTGAGACCATGTTTATGGCATTTGTCAGGAACCTTGTTTCAGCTGTGAAGTCAGGCATGCCAGTGTCAAAAGCCATGATTAATGTTGCGAAAAACAATTATGGACCTCTTGATGGGGCTGTAAAAAAGCTTGCCAGGCAGCTTGAATGGTCTATTCCAATGCACAGAGCCTTGATGAACTTCGCAAAAGAAACAAAGAGTGGTGTTATAAAGAGGGCGATGGCAACAGTTATTGAGGCAGAAGAGTCAGGTGGGAACTTAGAGGATGTTCTTGAAACAATAACAACATCACTTCTCACAATAAAAACAATAAGGAAGACTAGGGAGGCCTCTGTTCACACGCAAATAATGCAGAGCTATATCATTTTTTTCGTTTTCTTAGGTGTCATGATTGTCATACAAAATTTTCTCATGCCTTTCTTGATGGGAGGAACACTTGCTGAGACAGGAATTGGCGAGGCTGCGGGCTTGTCTTTTCTTGGCTCAGGAGGAGGCTCAAGTTTGGTAGTGTCAGTAGACATTGACACTTCATCTCCTGGAGCATTCGTTTACACGCTGCTGAAATGGTTTGTGAGCATGAACGGGGTTTTCTTAATGCTTGTCGTAATTCAGGGGTTCTTCGCAGGCATAGTTGTGGGAAAGCTTGCTTATGGTGAGATGAAAAAGGGGGTAAAGCACTCAGTAATCCTTATGGTAATAGCTTTTGTCGTTATTACAATAGCGCAAGGGTAACGCGACAAAATGGAAATAACTCTTGACCTTAACAAATCTATTGAGGAAAACGCTTCTTCTTACTTTGAAAAGGCGAAGAAAGCAAAGAAAAAGCTTTTGGGCGCGCAAGAGGCTGCTGAGCAGACAAGAAAAAGAATTGAGCAGCTTGAAAGGAAAAAAGAGAAAGAGCTCGCAGCAATAAAAAAAGAATCTGTGAGAAAGCGCGAGAAGAAATGGTATGAGAAGTTCAGATGGTTCCACAGCTCAGAAGGTTTTCTCGTTATCGGCGGCAGAGACGCAACAACCAATGAGATCATTATAAAAAAGCACACTAATGATGATGACATTGTTTTTCACACAGACATGGCAGGCAGCCCTTTCTTTGTCGTGAAAACAGTGGGGAAGAAAGTTGGGGAAGCAACTTTAAAAGAGGCTGCGCAGGCAACAGCTTCTTACTCAAGGGCTTGGAAGCTCGGCTTAGGGACAAGCGACGTTTTTTATGTTAAGCCAAGCCAAGTAACAAAAGAGGCAAAAGCAGGCGAATTCATGCCGAAAGGCGCTTTTATGATAAAAGGCAAAACAACTTATATTCGTCCTGAGATAAAGCTTGCCATAGGCGAAAAAAACGGCGAAATAATCGGCGGGCCAGTTGATTCCATAAAAAAGCAGACAAAGAATTTTGTTGTTATTGTTCAAGGCGCTAAAAAACCAAGCGAGGTCGCAAAGAAAATCCGCGCAAAGCTCGGCGGAGACATTGACGAGATAATAAGGATGCTTCCTGCCGGCGGGTGCGAGATTGAGAAATAAACATTTCATTACTTAATAATAATTACAATAATTAAATTTTTAAATATTAAATTATTTTTTTCAGATTTTCTTATATTGGTTCGGACATTAGAAATAAATTTATTCTTA
>RFII01000008.1 GCA_003695265.1 Candidatus Woesearchaeota archaeon
AATCCTTGGTAATGGTTGGTATCATAAATTATACTTGAAGAAAAGCATAAAAAAGGTTACTGCTTAGCATATCTTGGTGTGTTATGAAAAAGGTATTTGTTCTCATTTTGTTAACATCAATGCTCGTCGGTGGTTGCATGCCTGCAGAAAAAAATGAGGAACCTGTTGATTTAAGCAAATACAAGGTTGCCACTTTTGCAGGAGGTTGCTTTTGGTGCATGGAATCAGCATTTGAGGAAGTAGAAGGAGTAAAAGAAGTGATTTCTGGCTACACAGGAGGAACAGAAGAAAACCCAACTTACAAAGAGGTCTCATCAGGAAAAACAGGGCACATGGAAGCAGTCCAAGTTTATTATGATCCTAATGAGGTATCCTACAAAGAGCTTCTTGATTATTTTTGGAGGCAGATAAACCCAACAGACTCGGGAGGACAGTTCGTTGACCGCGGCCCACAGTACAGAACAGCCATTTTTTATCATGATGACGAGCAAAAAAGGCTTGCTGAGGAGTCAAAAGAAGAGCTTGAGAAATCAGGAAGGTATGACAAGCCCATAGTTACGCAAATAAGGAAAATCACAAAATTTTATAAAGCAGAAGAATACCACCAAGATTATTACAAGAAGAACGTCTTAAAATACAAGCTGTACAGAGCTGCTTCTGGAAGGGATTTGTACTTAAAAAAAGTGTGGAAAAATAATAATTTAAAGAAGCCGAACGATGAAGAGCTTAGAAAAAAGCTGACAGAAATCCAGTATAAAGTAACGCAAAAAGGGGCAACAGAGAAACCTTTTAAAAATGAGTACTGGAATAACAAGAAAGAAGGAATATATGTTGACGTTGTTTCAGGAGAGCCCTTGTTCAGCTCATTAGACAAGTACGACTCAGGAACAGGATGGCCGAGCTTCACAAAGCCCCTTGAGCCAAGCAACATTGTTGAAAGAGAAGACCGCAAACTCCTCGTAAAAAGGACAGAAGTAAGAAGCAAGCACGCTGACTCTCATTTAGGCCATGTCTTTAATGACGGTCCTGAACCAACAGGTTTGAGGTACTGCATAAATTCCGCTGCTTTAAGATTCATACCAAAGGAAGACTTGGAAAAGGAAGGTTACGGCCAGTACATGAAACTGTTTGAGCAGGAAAAGGCAAACTAATGCTTAGTATTGTTCTAAAAACAAAGAGACTAAGTCAATTTTGTTGTGTTTGGAATTTGCTGCATTAAAAAATTACAAAATTTTTTAGTCCCGCCCGCACCACCCAAAATACAAAAAATTATCACAATTAAGCTGACTGTGCTAAACTGGGAAAAGTTTTATAAAAGGCAAAGCAAACAATTAATTTTATGATAAGAGTGTGCTTAATAGGTCCGGGCGATGCTGAATGGCATTTTCACAAGCTTCTTGGAATGACTAATGATGAGTTAAATGAACAAATAATGGGAATAGCAGGTGTTCTGGCAAAAAACGCAGAAATAGTTCTCTTACCTGATAGAGGAATTTGTTTTGAAATTGCAAAGATGTATAAAAAGTTGGGCGGAAGAAAAGTATTAGGCACAGTTCCCTTGTCTGACAAGGATTTTGGGATAAAGCACTTAAAGAATTATATGGAAGCTGAGGTTAGCAGAAAAAAGGTTTTTGACGAATTCATTGACACTGACAATTGGTACAAGCAGGACTTAACACACTGCCTTTTTGGTGATGTTGTGTTAATGCTCGGCAATAGTTTAGGATCAATAGGAGAATTAGCTTATGGATTCTACTTATACAAATTATTTGTTGGAAAAAAGCCTGAGGTAAAGGCAAGAATGAAAGCAATACACCCAGAGGCAAGAGCTGGAAGAAAAATCCCTTATTCTGTTATTGTATACAAACCTTTTGTTAAGGGAAGCCTGAGCCTTGAGGTTGAGGAATACGTAAAGAGAATTGGTGGAAAAATATTTTATGTGAGCAGCGCGAAAGAGCTTGAGGAAGTAATCAAAGAACTAAGAAAAGCGAAGTAAAAAAATATTATTTTTTTCTAGCTTATTTTTTTCTAGCCAAGTACCTTGCCGCTTTTATGAGAGCCATGCATCCCTGGCCTGCTGCTATGACATACTGGTACTCGTGGCCTGATGCGCAGTCGCCTGCCGCGAAAATTCCAGGAACGCTTGTGTTTCCCTGGCAGTCAATAAGGATGTGGTTATGCTGGTCAAGCTTCACAAGGTCCTTGAATATTTCTGTGTTTGGTATCCTACCTATTTCTATTATGACACCATTAACATTAATCTCTTTTTCTTTGCCATTCTGCTCGTATTTCAAGCCTGTGACAAAAACATCTCCAAGAATTTCTTTAGTGCTTGCATTGAAAAGTACTTCAACTTTAGGGTTTTTTTTCACGCGCTCCTGCAGGTACTCGTGTCCTGTGAACGAATCATTCCTCACAAGCATGTAGATCTTTGCAACAATGTCCTTTAAAAAATCAACTGCTTCCAATGCCGCGTCTCCGCCGCCTATAACAGCAACGTCTTTTCCCGCGAACAAAGGCCCGTCGCATATAGAGCAATAAGTGACGCCTTTCTTCGCAAACTCGTCTTCTCCTGGCACTCCGAGCTTTCTTGCGCGAGCTCCAGTAGCGATGATAACAGTTTTTGTGTTGTACTCTGCCTTGTTGCTTATAACCTTAAAGTTACCCCCCATTCTTTTAACCTCTTTCACAGTTTCTGTTTTAACATTTACGTTGTTGAATTCCATCTGTTTTTTGAGGATCTGGCTGAACTCCACGCCTGTTGTTTTTATGATTCCTGGGTAATTCAGGACTTCGCCGCTAACCATGAACTGGCCTCCGAATTCCGTGGCAAGAACCTCAAACCGCATCTTTTTTCTGGATGCGTAAATAGCTGCTGTGAGCCCGGCAATTCCAGCGCCTATAATAATAGTGTCATACATTTCAGATGTTTCAGACATGACAAACCACCTTTCTTATTAAAAAAACAAAAAGCCATTTTTAAATATTGCTAAAAAACATTGGTTTTTAGATTCCCTTATACCCTTTTAAAGTCTCAAGGAAATGCTGCGATTGATACGTTCTTCTCGGCCCTACGATTCTTTTTCCCTGCAGGCTTGAAACAATATGCTGCCCAAGGGGGTTCTCAACAGGGTCAACAAGCGGCTTTCCTATTATTAAATCATTACCATCACAAAGAGCGTCCTCAATATTGTTTTCAAGGCGTATTACCTCATTAAGAACGCCTGTTCTTTTTATGCCAATGCCAAATCCGTCAATACTGAACCCAGTGAAGTTCCCGCCGTAAGCAAGGTTGATTTCAACATTAACATGCCTTCCATTAACAAGGTAACCTAAATTTATATGTGCTGTTTCCCCTTTGTCATTCACGTCAGCATTTAGAAGCTTGTAGTCCTCTGGAATTAAAGACCAAGGATGCAAAACAAGGTTGTCAATGACGTCTGGCCTGCCTGTTCCCCGGCAAACCCAGTAAAACACTATTTTTTTTGCGTTTTGAAACCTATCTGCAAGTTCAGGGTTTTCCATAATCTTCTGAGAAACAACAGCCATTGGAAGCTCAAGACTGAAAGGGACTGTTTTGTCTAACTCAGGATTAGACCTCCACTCTTTTATTTGGTGAAGGCTTGATCCGTCACCAGTTGCGTTTGATAAAGGCTTTTCGCAAAGAACAATTCCATAGTTCAAAGCATCAAATGAATATGGTAAGTGAATAGAGTCTCCTTCGGCAGAGTCTTTTGCTGTGACAGCAGTAAATTCTGGCCTTAAGTGAGACAAAAGGTCAGCTAAATCAGCTCTGTTTCTGACAAGATTGTAGTGTATTGGAAAGCCCGTTGCTTCGCTTAGTTCAGCAGCGGTCTTTGCAGCAGCTTCTGCGGTTGTCCTTGTAATAGTAATGCTTTCAATCGCGAATACTTCTTCTTTAGCCAACCCTGAGAGAATTCTTGCATAATTCTTTCCGAATCTGCCACAACCAACGATTAATGCTTGGATGCCTTCTACCATTGCAAATAGGGAAGAATAATTGTATTTAAGAGTTTTGCAAAAATGGTTAAGTAAATTTTGTTTTTTTTATGGAATCATAAAATTTTTTGATTCCAACCGCGCCACCTCGACACGAAAGCTTATTTCACTTAATCTGGTGATACCATAATAATCAATAAGTTTATATAATAGTTTTACAATATAATTATAGATTGGGGTGTATCCAAAAAAATGCACTTGTTTGCAGAACCACGCTTTTCTGGCATTACATGTAATAATATTTTTTTGTTAGCACTTCTGGAGGTGAGCCTTATGCGAGAATGGGATGAGCTTGAAAGCTATGAAGAAGACTATGACGATTATGATGAAGAAGACGAATACTAATTTTTTAATTTTTTTGATTAATTTTTTTTCTTTAAAGTAAAAAAATGATCTTATTTAGTTTCTAAACAATAAGAAAATATTCTAAAAAAACAAAAGGTTTAAATACTATGGGTATCAT
>RFII01000068.1 GCA_003695265.1 Candidatus Woesearchaeota archaeon
GCTTTAAACACTTTATTACGCTTTAAAACACTTGAATTCAAAAGGCAAAAGGTTTTTATACGTTTACAGCTTATTGCATTGGTTATGCCAAGAGAAAGCCTTTTTTTCGCAATAACTATATTATTACTGATTACTCCTTGTGTTTTTTCTGCAACAATTCACGGCAGCATATATGATATGAACCTTGAGGCTGCAAAAAATTCTGTGATAAGAGTTAATTCCGTGCCTGAGCAGGTTTTTGTTGCAAAAAACGGTTCTTATTCATTTACTCTACCTAAAGGGGATTATATTATCAAGGCTGATTACAATTCTGACAACATTGATTTCTCGGCAGAAGAAAACATAACAATCAAGGAGGAAGGTGATTACGTACTGGATATAATTTTGTTTCCGGACATAAGCACTGAGGAAAGCCTACTCGATGAAGATATAAGCTTTTCTGATGTTGATATAGAAGAAAAAGACAGCAGAAAGTTGTGGTTGTATTTTATAGTTGTAACTTTTTTAACTGTTTCTGCTTATATTATTTTAAAGAAAAAAAGCAAGATGAGGAAAAAGAGGATAATTGTGAGGGAGGAAGACCAGGCAAAAGAGGTTCTTGATTTCATAAAAAGAAATGACGGGAGGGTAACACAAAAAGAGATTAGAAAGCAGTTCCCTTTCTCAGAAGCAAAGGTAAGCCTGATCCTTACTGAATTAGAAGAAAAAGGTTTAATAAAAAAGATTAAGAGAGGAAAAGGTAATATAATCATATTGGATGAGAAATAGTTTTTTGCGAGGCTGATTAAGAATGGGCTTAATAAAATGGGCTGAGAAAGGCTTCAGGAAATTCAGTCTTTTTGACATTGCAGTATGGAAAATAGACGTTGCTTTGGGAGGCATAATAATAGGTGCTTTCATCTCTGAGTTTGTAAAGAAATACATGTGGTATTTTGTTGCTGTCTTTGCCATGTTGTACGTTTACTTGTTGAGTAAGATGTTTAAGAAGTGATTATTTGAGAAGATTAAAGCGATCCACTAAGTCAATCTCATAAAGCCTAGGACAGTCATAATCCTTGCAGGCTTGCGGCTGGCTGCCATACACCAAACATTCTCCTTCTGGGCTGAGATTGGGGCATGCGATTACTGTATTACCTTCTGCTGTGATTAGTTCTATGCTTTCTCCGGTCTCAGGATTTGAGCCACAGCACATGCTGGTTTTCTCATCTATATTGCAAGTAATGCAAAGTCTCATAAAGCCAACCCCTAAAAAGTTGTATAATAAACTTTGCTTGTTATCTAAGATAATTCATAAAATGACAAAAGATATGAGGCTTGACAAACTGGTACTCTGGGTCTGAGTTGAATTTATCATCAATAGTTGTTTCTCTGTTTAAGCTGTGGTCAGCCCCTTCAACAATTAATACATCTTTTTTTCGGCTTGCGGTCTTTGTTATCATATTCCTTAACCCCATTGGCAAGATGCTGTGCCTTATTTTCAGGTAATGGTCTTCTCCACCATAAATAAAAAGCACTGGCTGGTGTATTCTTTCAACAAATTTCATCATGTCAGGAGCGTTTTCTATCCAGCCTATTAATTCAGACAAATTTGGTATTTTTAACGCACCGAACTGGGCGTAAGGTCTGTAACCTGAAGGTGTTTTGAATTGGTGATGTGTTAAATTCCTGTAATTTTCATAAACAGCTGTAGCAAATATGTCATATGCTATTGTTGCAGCACGCAAAAAACGTTGTGGAACTTTTCTCAAAAGATTGAGCTGCCATTTTCTTACATAATCCTGGAGCGCGACTGGCAATCCTGCAAGGCATATTGCATCAAATTCTGTGTCATCATAAGACGCAACAATCCCAACAGCCATTCCACCAATTGAGTTGCCGAAGCCACCAAGCTTTCTTAATCCATGCCTCTTTTTTAGATGGGAGTGGATATTATAAACACTTTCAGCCATCTGCAGCAAATCCCAGTTTCCTGTTGATTCGCCTTGCGAATTTAGGTCAAAGTTCCAAACATTAAAATGATTTGACAAAAGTTCAGCAAGATCGTCCAGAGAGCTTCTGTGCTCTGTAAAACCAGGAAACATGAGTATGCCTTCCTTAGAATAAGTATTTTCCCTAAAGGTTCCAACTATTTCAACTCCTGGTGGAGCTTTGATAACAATTCTCTCGCCTTCCATACAGAAAAAGAAGTCTAAATTCATTTTTAAAGTTTTCGGTTTTGTTATTACTATATAGTAGTATTAATTAGGATTTATTAATAAAACATAAAAAAATAATTTTTTAATTTCTTTCTCTTGCCGCATAAAAGTGGATTTTAGAGATTAGGAAAGCCATGACAAATATTATTGGCAAAGTTATTAGGATTCTGAGCAGAAAGAATTTTAAGCCAAGGAACTGTAATTCAAAAACCTCATCATTTATTTTAAAGCAAGCCCATGTGCTCAAGAAAACAACAGCGTTAAACTTGCTGATGCCCCTCTTAAGGAGGATTCCTGCAATTGGAAACGCAATGTAAAGAGGTCCTGGAATTACTGCTCCGAGCAAAAAGCTGTAAAGGCTTCCTTTTGCGCCTGAATGCTTTCCTAAATGGTGAATGATAAAGCTCTCAGGCAGCCACACCTCAATCAAACCCATTAATATAAAAAATCCTGGAAGATAATAAGCCATTGTCAAGGCAAGGCTGTAATCAGATTCGGTTATGAACTTGTAAAAGTAATCCGGAAAGATTACAAATATGAGTATAGAAACAATTATGATTATCATCAAGGTTATTTTGTGAGATAAATTATTTATTCTGTGTATCAATACAACACACCTATTATAACACCTATGATTACCGCAAATATTAAGCTTATAAGGTTTCTTATTACTGCAAACTTAAAGCCCAGCTCTTTGATTTCTATTGGAATACTGAAAGTATGTACCATCACCAGGCTCGTGACAAGGGCTGCTATAAAGCCAGGATAAACGCCGCCCTGCAAGAGCTGACCTGCTACTGAGAAAGCAATGAAGTGAGGTATTTGCACTATTGAGCCGAGAAAAACAGACAGCAAGTAGCCCTGCCATCCTGAGAAACTTGTTATTGAGGAAGCGATGAGTTCAAAAGACAAAATTCTTTCTAAAATGAGTATAACAAAAAGTATTACTAATAAAAGAGGGAATATTCTTTTGAAAGACTTTGCGCTTAGCTTCACAGCCTCAACTGCTTTTTTCCTGTTAATAAAGAAATACGCCGAAAAAATGATAAAAATTGTAAGGTTAAATATTGTTGGTGGGCTCATAAACATATTTTTGTGGAATATGGTATAAATATGTTTTGAAAAAAAGAACCAAATTCTTATTTTTCCTTTTTTATTAATAAGAAAACAGAAACAAACAAACCCATCAAAGAGAGCAAGAACATTATTATGAATAAAAGCTTAAAGCCATATAAATCCGCCAGAAAACCACCCAACGCTGCGGCAACCGCTGTCACGACCCATTGCAACGACTCCCACAAACCCCATTCAGAAGCAAATTTCCCCTTGTCCAAATGCTTTGAGTAAAGCCCGTCAAAAGCCGGCGTGCCAACTGCCTCACCAATCCCAAATATTATCTGCACTATAAACAAATGAACCGGCTCTCTTATCAGCAAATATCCTAAAAACCCAGAGCAGCTTAGAACGTATCCTGCAACAACCAATTTTTCCTGGTGCTTCACATGGTCTTCCCATCTGCTAATAACAAATATTAAAATTGCTGCTGCCAACGCAAATAATGCATAAGCAGTCCCTGCTGTTAAAAGATCACCGCCGATTTCCTCAACAAAAACAGCGTATATTGGGCCAAATAATCCGCCGGCAAGCATGAACAGCGCGGATGAAAATAAGAGTATTTTTAGTTCTCTCTGCATAAAAAAATAAATTGTAGGATGATGTTTTTATTTTTTTCTAAATATTTATATATTATTTCATTCTAAAAAAAAATATGAGAGGGACTATAACTGCATTTCTTGCAATCGCTTTTTTCAGCCTTTATTTTGTTTTTGCCAAGCTGCTTCTGGCAAACATCAGCCCTTTTATAATTATGGTTTTAAACCAGGCAACAGCAGGAATAATAATTATTCTCATCCTTGACTTGTTCAAAAAAATATCGGAGATAAAAAACACTTCGAAATATGACTTCAAATCTATTTTTGTAATCTCAATTTTTACTGCTGTTGTTGGCCCAACACTTTTTCTTTTTGGCTTAGACTACTCTTCTGCTACTAATGCGATATTAATTGGAAAATCAGAAGCGCTTATCACTTCTCTGCTTGCAATAATAATGCTTAAAGAGAGGATTACAAAACAGCAAATAATAGGTGGGGTAATAATGTTTCTTGGAGTGATAATTATAGCAACAAAAAATTTCTCATCAGGCCTAAGGCTAGAACTCGGAGATACCTTAATATTTTTTGCTGCTGTTAGTTATGCAACAGGAACAGTGTTGTTCAAGAAATATGTTGACCACCTCCCACCAGAAGTTATTGTGACCCTAAGAAATTTGTATGGTGCCATAATACTATTTGTGATTTCCTTAATGTTTGTGGATTATTCAACTGTTCTCCAAATCATTAGTCTCAAATTTGTGTTAGTCTTTCTAGGAATGGTCATATTCGTCACAATATTTGGCCAATATTTATGGTACAGGGCATTAGAAGCAACCAGCGCAACGAAAGTATCTTTGGCGGGGCTGAGCAGCCCACTAATTGCAATAGTATATGCTATTATCTTCCTTGATGAAAGACTGGTTTCATCACAAATGTTGGGAGGCGCACTTATAATGGCTGGGCTGATAATTCTTGAGTTACATTTCAGGAAGACATACACCCACAAAAGACATAAGTTCCACCTAAAGTTAAAGCACTGGCATCACATATAAGCGACCATCACAAATTTTTTAATTTTTATCTTACTTTAGAATGGTTCAAGTTTTCTCAGAGAATCAATTTCTACAAATTCACTTTGGCTTTTGGAATTATTTGTTTTATCGGCGCAATAGTTGAGTTTGTAGTACGACCTTTAAGTGTAGTACCACACAAAATAATTATTGTTTAAATAAAAAAATAATCAAATGAACAGTTTAACAATCCTAAGTTTTATCTTGCTGAAAAAAGTCTTTGGGACAATTTGGATTTCTCCAGAAGAATATAATTCTGGGAGTGTGTTCAAAGCCTTTTCTGTCATGTGCTTCTCATGTATTTTTATTATGTAATCAGGCTTTTCAACGCCGCCGGCCTTAAACTCCTGAACAGCACTATTTTTTATAACAAAGCCGAAAACTGAAATACTGCCATTTTCTCGCGTGACTTCAAGATTCACTTTTGGGCTGCCGAGAAGGAACCTGAATATTCCTGGAGCCTGGCTCAAATCAATCTTATTAAGGTTGCCCTTTATTGTGTCCTCAAGGTCGTCAGCTATAGCAAGCCCTGTAAACAGCAATGCAAGGACAAGGCAGATTAATAATGATTGCTTTTTCATAAAAACACCACTGTGTTGAAGTGGTTAAACAACAAATTATTTAAATATTTTGAGAATGCATTAAAAATAATGAAGCTAAACAAATTCTTAGTAAAGGCAAAGGCCAACACTTATGCAAGTAGCGGAGAAGGAGGGGAGAAGATTATTGAAGATGGCAGCAAAGAATTAAGTTATGAAGAAGGAGAGTTTAAGTATAGGGACAGGTACTTTGGCTTTAATCCTTTTGTGGGGGAGGAGATTGTCTGGAAGAAAGGAAAAGTTTTGTGGGCTATGAATTATTATGGAAAAGTCATTTCAAGAGAGGTTCCTGCAAAAAGAATTTATGAGTTCCTAAAAGAAGCTTTAAGCAGGGTGAATGAAGAAATTCCATTTAGAGGGCCAAAAGAGTTTGAGAAAGATGAGCTAAGATACGAGAATTATCCCAGCGGAACAATTGAAGAATTCACTGGATTTGAGAAAATATTTCACAAAGGAAAAGAGGTTTACAGATTATATTATCACGGCGGCCTAGCAAAAACAAAATAAAAAAATTAAGCACTTTCTGTAATCCCAACAAGCTTGACTTTGAAGTTTAATTCTTTTCCCGCAAGTGGATGATTCAAATCAATTGTTACGTCCTTGTCGCCGACTTCCTTAATCTGCGCAGGAACCTGCACGCCGTTGGGCAAAGTCATAATAAGCATCATGCCAGCCTTGACTTCCTTGCCTTGTGGCATTGCTTCTTTCGGGACTTTTTTAATAAGATCTGGATTGGGGTCTCCATAAGCGTCTGCCGGCTTAAGCTTGAACTCTTTTTCCTCACCTTTTTTCATCCCAATAATAGCTTCCTCAAACCCCTTAATCACTTTTTTTGAACCGACCTCAAACTCTAACGGCGCTCCATGCTTCTCAGAACTATCAAAAATAGTGCCGTCATTAAGCTTTCCCTCATACTCAACTTTTACCTTGTCTCCATTTTTCACAGCCATGATACCAACTCTCCATCGTAAAAAAATATAGAATTCATTTACGATTCGTGAAAAGTAGGGATTAAATATATTTAAGTTTTTTGGAAAAAAAGGTGAAAATTTCATCAAATCAATTGTATGGAAATATATATAAAGAGGCTCATTTCACAGAAATTTATGGAAATAATATATTGGATATTGGTTATTAGCGTCGCAGGACCAATAATTGGCTCTATTATAGGAGTAATTAAGAAGCCAAAAGATGTGTTCATGTTTAATATGCTCTCTTTTGCAGCAGGTGTAATGATATCAATCTCGTTTTTAGAGCTGATACCCCAAAGTATAAGCATATTCTCTGCTTTGGGATGTAGCATAGGGATAGTAATAGGAATGTTAATAATGTATGCGCTTGATAAAATACTTCCACACATTCACCCCGAATTATATAAGAACGGAGAAAAATGTGACTTAAGAATAACTGCAACTTACCTCATAGTAGGTATATTTTTGCATAATTTTCCCGAAGGGATGGCCGTAGCGACAGGAACAGTGACTGGTTTTGAGTCAATGCTTGCAATATCCATAGCAATTGCAGTGCAGAACGTCCCAGAAGGGATATGCACATCAGCACCTTATTATTACTGCACAAAGAAAAGGCTGAAATCATTCTTGTTATCAGCATCAACTTCTGTGCCAATAGTAATAGGTTTTTATTTCGCCCGTTTCCTATTTCAGAATATCACACCACAGGTAATAGGAATAATTATAGGAGCGATAGCAGGAATGATGATTTACATCTCTGTTCATGAATTAATACCTGTATCCTGTGGAAGAAACAACGGAATCAACCAGAGCACAACATTCTCATTAATTTTTGGTATTTTGTTTGTGATGTTTCTTATATTCGCATAAAATTAAAAAAAATTAACTAGCAGACAGTACTCATCCAATTTTATAAACATCACAATTATTTTATTTAGACCCCAGCTAATGACAAACAAAGTATATAAATCAGAACAAGATTCTCATTTGCATGATAGAGCTAGAAAGAACATATTTAGCAAAAGAGATCCCTAAAGACTTGAAGAAATACAAGTCAAAGGAAATAATTGACATTTACATTCCTAAAGATTCTGATCATGCGCCAATAAGGATAAGGAAAAACGGCGATAAGTATGAAATAACTAAGAAAAGGCCTGTTGAAGGCGATGCCTCAAGGCTTCACGAGCAAAACATAATACTTGATGAAAGCGAGTTCAAGGAATTCTTAAAGTTGGAAGGCAAAAAAGTGCATAAGATAAGATACTTGTATGATTACAAAGGCTTAACCGCGGAATTTGACGTTTTTCAGGGCAGATTGAAGGGTTTAGTCTTAGTTGACTTTGAGTTTGAGAGCGAAGAGCAGAAAAACAGTTTTAAAATGCCTGATTTCTGCTTAGCGGATGTTACAGGAGAAGAGCTAATAGCTGGGGGCGTTATTTGCAGCAAGACATATGAGGACTTGGAGCCTTTCCTTAAGAAATACAATTACAAAAAATTGTTTATTGATGAAAATTGAAGTTAAGTTGGGAAAATACATGAATTTCAAAGGACATACTTATGAAGTGGTTGGCGTTGCAAAGCATTCAGAAACCTTAGAAGAATTAGTAATATATAGAGATATGCATGGACAGTTATGGGCCAGGCCTAAACCAATGTTTTTGGAAATTGTGGAAAAGGACGGCAAGAGAATTCCAAGGTTTGAGTTTATAGGATAATTATTTTTTCTATTAAAAATTATTCCCAAAAATTATTCCCCTCTTAGAAACTGGTAAGTTACCATACTCTTTAGAAATTGGCGGGCAGGAGTATGATTGTGATATGTCCTGAAATTGCCAGAAACAATTGCTTGGCGCAATTCATTCCTTAATTCTTCTCCGACAGGCTCTTTGTCAAGAGAGAAGATGTTTCCAGAGCGCCCTATTTCCCTTCTTGTTCTGCTGTCAATTCCATGCGCATCAGAATTCGCCAAAGGCTTGCCGGGATATTCCTGCTGCACTAATTCATCGCTTATGACCATCCAAGCAGCGTTATCAGAGACAAGGTCAACGCTCTCAACCTCTGGAAAAAGCTTCTCCCTAATAGCAACCCTTTCTTCTGGTTTTGCAAGCCTGAACCTAAAAAAGCCAAACGGGCCATAAGGGTCATGAATGGTGAAAGGGTGAGCGCCTATGATTATTGCGTTGTGTTTTCTTGCCACGTCTAAGTATTCGTCAAGAGGCATTCCACTTTTCGCATGATCTGAGAATCCTTCATCGGGCATCAGTGCAAGAACGTCTAAGCCGCCGCTAACTCCATCCAATCTAACAGAAGTCTCGTAAGCTCCGACAAGAGTTATTTTTTTCCCTATTGCATCAACGCTAAGCGAAAGACCATAATCATGGCGATTCAGCAAGCAAAGGTATCCTGTGCTGTTTTGGAAAAGCCGCTTAACCCCAGAAAGATCATGTTGTTTTTTGCTAGTTGCGTGGCAGGTTACTGCAAGTATCCCAACATTGTTTGTTTTAGCAGCGTTTAATGTGTCAATAAGGTCATTCTCAGAATAGATGTAAGGATGAGCGTGTAGGTCAGCAATAATCTCTCCTGGCTTGAGCTCTGGCTGGCCTGACCTAACAGTATCCAAAATTGAGCCTAATGCTGTCTCTAAGCTATAACTTGTAATACCTCTCAAAAAATCTCTGAACCGCATAAAAAACGAGAAACCTTAATAATTTATAAAACTTGCGCTTTGTTGCTACTAAATGATAATAATCATAACCAAGATCTAATGCTTAAAACAGTGTAACTTAATGCGCAACAGCTAACTATTTCTGCAATTTACCAAAAAATTTATAATGAAGTTAATCATGTGTTTTTTGCAGGGGTGCAAAAATGGCTGTAGGTGTTACTGAAATCATAATTGTCCTTATAATAATCTTAATACTGTTCGGACCTAAAAAACTTCCACAGCTGGCAAGGTCGATAGGGGAGTCAATAAGGGAGTACAGGAAAGGGCTCTCAGGACAAAAGAAGCCAAAAGGCTGATTCTGGTGCAAAAGAGGGTCATCAAGCATTTGGAAGAGCTCAGGAGCAGGATAGTATTTGTGGTTACTTTCTTAATTCTGTTTTTCATACTTGGAACTTTGTTATCCCCAGTAATAATTAAGAGAATAATAAAGGATATGTCAATAAATGGTGTTCAATTAGTATCCTTGTCCCCATTAGAATTTATTTACACTCAAATAAAAATTGGTCTCATAATAGGCTTTGCACTAACTTTCCCTTTATTAGTGTATCATGCAGCAAGGTTTATTAAGCCAGGCCTGAGGAAGAAAGAAACAGCGCTTTTAAGAACAATTCTGCCAGCCACAATCCTGTTGTTTGTTTTGGGCTTGGTGTTCTCCTATTTCATATTCTTAAAGATAAGCGTTGGTTTTCTGGCCAATCTTTCAAACATTGCAGGTATAAGCAATACGTGGAGCGTTGAAAGGTTTATTGGCTTTATTGTTGGAGTGTGTTTTTTTATCGGCCTGATATTTGAGTTTCCTCTTGTCATGTGGGTTTTAGGCAGGTTAGGGCTGATAAGGGCTTCAGCATTGAAAAAGAAAAGAGCACACACATACGTTGGTGTGTTTATTCTGGCAGCAATATTAACACCTCCAGACGCTGTTACCCAAATACTTATGGCTGTCCCTTTAATAATACTGTTTGAGATCAGCCTTTTGTTTGTAAAATAACTTATTCTTCCTCAAACACGAAAGCCTGGTAAGTGGAAACTTTTGTGGATGTGTCCTTCCAGCAGTCTTCTCTCATGCCTCCTTTCTTGCAGAGGCTTGTCAAGAACAATTCCTTGTCGGGAAGCTGTTCCCAAACTTGCGGCAAATAAGTGCTCTGCCTCATCCCATTCCTTAGAACAACGCCGTCAACCAAAGGCCTCAGCTTATTCTTCAAGTCTTCGCCAGAGCTGAATTCCAAAGGCTCTGGAACAGACAGCACAGAAATCTCAATCTTGATGTCGTCTAATTCGTCAGCCCTGACAGGCAGAAACCTGCGGTCGTTCACAGCAGCACTGATAACATTGTCCATAACGCATTTGTAAAGCTCCTCTTGTGGAAGAATATGACCAATACATCCACGCAGATTGTAGTTTTTGTTGAGGGTTGTGAAGCAGCCCTGAATCTTTTTGAGGTTTGGAGAAAGCTCAGACTCATCAATAACAGGCTTTTCTCCAAGCCCATAATAATAGTTAAGGGTGTCTCTGGCAAGCTTCAGAAGGAATTCCTGCTCATCCTTGGTAAGGGGCTCTTTTTTTGGTTCTGTGAAAACCATCGAGACATAACTTACTGAGTTTTTGTAGTCGCCAGTAATATTTCCTGAAGTGTCATAGCTTATTAGCTGTGGAGTAATGTCCTCTCCTTGCAGCATGAAAAGAAGTGCTAAAACAGCGTGCCTTCCGCAGATTGTTGCGCCTGTTTCTGAGAGAAACTCTGCAAACCCTTCTGCGTCCTTTGCCTTGATTCTGTCAATTGCCAGCGAGTCTAAAAATTTGATGTTGTCTGAGACGTTTTCAGTGAATGGAATGTAACCGTACCTTGGGCCGTAATGAGTGAAGTCAGAACTCACAACAATCAATGTATTGTTATCAACATATTTTTTCAGCGTTGAAGCAATTGAATTTATCTCATCAACAGTCGTTCTAGGCCCTATGAGGACAGGAATTATCTCAAAATTAGACAGAGCGTACTGCAGGAAAGGAAGCTCAATCTCAATAGAGTGCTCTTTTTTGTGGGCTTCATTATAAGAGTTAAACAGCGGCTCTGCAAGGAGTTGTTTTGTCTTGTCTGAAACCTTAACCAAACCAAGGGGCGTTTCGTAATGCGTGGCATTAGGTATTGACGCGCCGTCAAAAGAGGATGTGTGCGAAGGCCCAAGAATAAGGACAGTATTATAATCCTTCTTATGCTGGACAAGCTGCTTGAAAGCAGCTGCTGCAACTCTTCCTGAGAAGCGCCAGCCCGCATGAGGAACAATAATCGCCTTTATGTTTTCAAGACCGGCATCCTCAACATTATTAAAGTAATTGCTTAATGTTTTATTGATTTCCTCTTCACTATTAGGATACCAAGAGCCTGCAATAGCAGATTCTCTAACAACTTTTTTCTCTTCAACTACTTGTGTTTGGCAACCAAGCAAAACCATTAGCAAGAGAATAATAAGTATTTTTTTCATGCTTCCCACACACCAGGAATCTTTTCTCCGCAGAACTTGCAGGAGCCGTTCTCAAGGTTGTTCTCTGTTATGGTGTAGCCCCTCCTGCCTATAACAACCCTGCCGCATTTCGGGCAGTAAGTGCTTTCAGCCTTGTTCCCAGGAACATTGCCTATATAAACGAATTTAATGCCGGCGTCCATTGCTATTTCTCTTGCGTCCTTCAAAACTGATATGGGAGTTGGGGGCAAATGAGTGAGCTTGTACATTGGAGTGAAGCGCGAGAAATGAAGGGGGTAGTCCTCGTAGCCGTTCTCAGCAAGCCAGCTGCACATCTCCCTTATCATGTCCAAATCATCAGTCCAGCTTGGAATAACAAGGTTGGTTATTTCAAACCACACTTTCTCCTCTTTCAGAACCTTGAAAGTGTTAAGGATCGGCTTTAGTGTTCCTGCGTTAAGCTCGTTGTAAATGCTGTTCTCAAAGCTTTTCAGGTCAACGTTAGCAGCATCGAGGTATTTTGCAAGGTCACGCAACGCCTCCTCGTTGATGTAGCCGTTAGTAACCCACACGTTCTTAATATTCTTTTCTCTAGCAAGTTTTGAAGTGTCATACATGTATTCATAAAATGCTATTGGCTCAGAGTAAGTGTAGGCTATTGACTGGCACTGCTTCAGGAGGGCAGAATCAACAACTTTTTCTGGCATAAGGTCAATGTTCTTTGTCTCTTCCGGCTGGAACTGTGAGATGTCCCAGTTCTGGCAGTTAAGGCAGCGGAAATTGCAGCCCGCTGTGGCAATAGAAAACGCCTTGCTCTCAGGAAGGAAGTGAAACAAAGGCTTCTTCTCAATAGGGTCAATGTGGACAGCGCAAGGATTGCCATAAGCAAGAGTGTAAAGCTTGCCATTCATGTGCACTTTATCCCTGCAAAAGCTCCTGTCGCCCTCTTTCAAAATGCACTGGTGTGGGCAAATATTGCACTGCACGTTTTTGCCTAGCTTAGTGTAATGGTAAGCTTCCCTGCTCCATTTCCAAAGCTCATCCGGAGCTCCGCCCTCAAAGACAGAATTGTCCAATTTCTTGCAGGCAGGAATGCCGAAAGCAAGCGCTCCCAAGCCAAGAGCAGCGCATTTCAGGAAGGCCCTCCTGCTTATCCTCTTGTTAAGTATTTTCTCAAAGCCTTTTTCCATTTTCCAACCCTGTAATAAATCTGTATTCCTGGGTGGATTAATAAGAGTATGAAAGAGAAAACACTTATCGGCACTGATATGTGAAAGCTTTTTGACTGCTTTAACGGAACAAAACCAAAATATCCGAGCATGACGAATCCGGAAACAAAGTAAGCCAGCAGCACAAAAAAGAGGAGCCATGCTGCAACAGCGTCAATCTTTCTAACAAGTTTTCTTATAGCAACCACCCTTTTTTTTCCTATTATTTTTTTATTAATTAAACTCTTTCAGCGTATAAAAAATTTATTGTTTTTTAGTAAACAAAACAATTCCGCTAAGCAGGTTGAGGAATGCTATGAAAAAGCAAACGCTAATAAGTCCGAATATTGGGATTAGGAAAGCGCTGACAAGCAAAGCGCCAAGAGACGCGCCCAAAAGGTCGGCGTTGTAGAGCTCTGCTGCCGTGGATGATATTTTTTTGAAGTGCAGCTTTGAAGCAAGCGGGAATTCCATTCCAGCCATCACAGCAATTATAAACGTGAGTACAGAGAACACGGCCTGGTTTGCTGCAAAGCCTGCACTGTGCTTTGCCAAATATAAAAGCGTAAAAGGAAGCATGACAGCATACAATACTATTGCAAATTCGAGCCTTATGAGATCATTAATGTTTTTCTTTCTTAATTTCTTATTCATGTAAAACGAGCCTGCGGCAAGGCCGAGCATGAACATTGTTATTATCAACCCTATGATGTGGTAAACATAACCGTATATTACCTGAAATGCTATTAGAAGCACGACCTCTAGCGAGGATGATGCGAAGCCCGTGGTGAATATTGCGAAGCTCACTGCCTTTAGCCTTGAGAGGAAGAATGCCATTAGCAAGATGATAATAATTATGAATAATGCGTAATTTGCTTTGAAGTGGCTCATCCAGTAAAGCAAATGGTAATAATACGTTACAGGGCTGAAATCATGATTTACGCCCTCTTTTTCATCTATCGAGCTTGTTATTTGGCTTATCCTGTCAGGAGTAAACACTCCTTTAAGGTAATCCTCATTAACGTAAACCGTTTGTACGCCTTTCTCTTTTATAAGCCTTGCAATGTCTGTGCTTAATTCTCCGTCAGATGCAATGAAGAAATTTTTTTCGCCTGGCAAGACAATCACGTTTTTGAAATGTGTTTTCAGCGTGTTATAAACCACAGAGTTTAATTTGCGCGCCTCATCACTAATGTAATTAGCGGTTGAGATTAAGCTCAAGGAAACAACACCATCATCGCTCATCTTTTTCTTAAGCTCACCAAAGAATTCAACGGTGTAAAACCTGTTTATCTGCGCAGTGCTCGGATCAGGAAGGTCAATTATCACAACATCATACTTTTTGTTTGTTTCTCTTACAAACATCCTAGCGTCCCTGTTTATTACGTTTATCCCCTCTAAAGATGAGGGTGTGTAAGCCCTTCCCAGAGCAATAATCTTTGGGTCGAGCTCAACATAATCAACATTTTCAACACCGTATTTTAGTATCTCACCTGTTGTCCCTGCTATGCCCCCTGAAATCAAAAGAACGCTTTTTGGATTGTCATGCTGAACCATGGCGTAATGGACTGTTTCCTCATTGGCAATTGTGTTTTCTGTCGAGAACAATATCATTCCGTTCTCAAAGAAGTTTAACTGGCCTGATGTTCTTGTTACCACAATATTTCCGTAAGGAGAGTTTGTTTGCGTGACTAATTCCTGGTTCCTGAACTGCAGCTCTGTTGAAATTTTATTAAAGTCAATAATCACGAATAAAAAGGATATTACAAGCAGGGCGCTTACAAGATACTTGAATTTATTGATGAGAAATGCTAAGAGCAAAGCCGCAATAAGGTTAATAAACATTATGAAGAATATCATTTGGAAAGGGTTAAGGATGTGGATAAGCACAAAGCTGAATAGAAAGCCGCCGAGAATGTCTCCTATGTTGTCAATAAAGTACACCTTGCCAATTGACGCAGCATCATTCCTTGTTGAGAAAGCTGTGCAGAAGAGTGTGAGAAGAAAGCCTGATATAAGGCAGTAAGGCAGCAAGAGTATGAGGGAGCTGACAAAAACTTCCACTATGCCAACAAGGCTTCCAACAGGAAAAATAATGTTTTTTAAGGACCTTATCAGAAAAACTTGAATGAAAGGAATAAAAGCAACCAATACTTGAGAGAATATTATGAAGCTTATTTTTCTTTTTATTTTATCCGAGTATTTGCCAAAGTACGCTCCAAGACCTGTTAGTAAGAGCCAGTTCGCAAGTATTATCCCAAAAACGAGCTCGTTTCCGTAAAACACGCTCAAGAACTCCCTGATTAGTATTATTTGGGTGATAACAGATGAAATGCCGAGCGCTGTTATTGAGTAAAACAAGAGTTTGCCCTTGTCCATCATGTAATGGTATAATTTAACCAAATATTTAATTTCTACGGTTTAATTATTGGAGAACACGCTCGATCTTTTCTTTTAAGACAGGCTTTGAAACAGAGCCGGTTATCCTTCCAATCTCCTTTCCTTCTTTCAGCATGACAATGCACGGAACGCTCATCACACCGAACTTGCTTACCAATTCTGGAGAGTGCTCAGCGTTTAAGCTGGCAAATTTGAATTTTCCATTATACTCAGAACTCAATTCCTCAAAAATAGGGGCTAATGCCTTGCAAGGACCGCACCAAGAAGCCCAGAACTTCAAAATAACAGGAACTTCAGATGATTTCACTTCACTCTCAAAGTTTTCTGTATTAACTTTTACAACACCCATTTTCCGCAGAATAACATGTAGGAAACAGGTTTTATTTAAATCCTTGTGATTACTAACATGTCAAAAAAATCAGGCTTTGCACACATTGGTGATATTATACTCTTTTTTGTAGTCTTTAACATAGGATATTATTAGTCCGTGAATTCCTTTCCCTATTATTATGAGTGCGCACGCGTCAAGAAAGTATATTACGCTTCTTGAAAATCCGAGGCTGGCTAAGTCAGCATTGGCGAAAATTAGGCCGAAAGAGAAGATTATCATTGACAGGTTCTTTGTGAATGATTCTCCTGCAAACAAGAATATGAAAGCAATAAGAGTCGTCAGCAAAAAGCCACCCGCCAAAAGGGGTTTTTGGGCTGTGTCCTCTGAGCATGTGACTGAAGTCTTGGGGGAGTGGTGCTGCTTATAAAGTGTGACTTCGTACTTGCAGCCGTTAAGGCTAGCGAACACTGCATGGCCCATTTCGTGCATTGCAATAGTCCCGAACATTATGAAGACAACAAAGGTTATTATAAAAAGTGAGAACTTAACCACTTCCAAAGGGAAGAAACCCTCTTTTTTGTAATTAACATCTATTTTCTGGCATTTTCTGGTGTGGAGCATGAAGAAATAGAAGGCAAACATCATTATCAAGTATGGAAAGAACCCAAAAGAGGTGTATTTTTCATTTGATATTGAAAAATATGTTAAGATGATTGAGAGAAGAGAGTAAAATATTCCGAGCAAAGCGGCTTTCTTAATCTCGCCGACTGATTTTAGGTTAAGTCTTATGAATATCAGCAAAAGAAAAATTGAGGATATCATGTTTATGAGAACCCAGGAGCCTGATGCCAGAAAAATACCTGCGCATGCTAAAAGGAAAACAATGTAAAACACCTTGTAGCCGTGCCTGTCAGACAGCTTGTAAAAAACAAAGAAGAAAAGGGTTGCCAAGAAGAAGTTAAGCATTGCTGAGATTAAGGCAATATCATTTCGTACAGGCTCTAAAAACCCTAGAAACCATATGAAGTACATTAAAGATATTAATAAGAACAATATTCCGAGCACACCCATAAGTTTTCCGATCTTGCACTTCCCAGTTTTTGAGGTGTTGTATAAGCAAATCACGCCAAGAATTCCTATGATGAAATATACAAAACTGTTTAAAGCAAAAACAAGGTTCATACTTTAACCCCTTTTAAAATTTATTAGTTAAGCGTTTTGAAGTCAACTATTTCCCCTGTCCTCTGGTCTATTGAGACAGAAAGCAACCTGCTTTTCTTATCTCCAGTCTGTGTTGAGGAAACATTCAATAGGAGATGCCATTTCTTGTTTTTATTCAAAACTGAGAGTATGTTTATGCTGGCTTTGTTGACTGTGTTGTTTCCAACATGAAACTTAACGTTCTGATTAACAAAGTTTTGAGTTATTTGTATAGCCTGCTCTCTTGATATGCTCTTTCCGCACGAAGCAAGAGTGAAAAGAAGCAAAAAAAACAGTAATAATATGATTTTAGCCCTCATCTTCCAACCTCTCGTCAAGAAGTGAATTAATTTCATCCTCTGTTACAACTCCTTCTTTCTGCAGCAATTCAATCAGGACTTTCACCTTTAAATCCAGCATTTTAAGCTGCGCTTTCATCTCAAATAATTCAGGCTCTGCACTCATGACTTATCACCCTGGCGGCACATGCTTTTTTCCTTTTTCTGTCAGCAGCACTATCTTGTTGCGGCCGTTTTTTCTTATTATGACAAAACCCTTTTTCTCAAGAGCCCTGATTCTTTTCCTTGTTGTAGTCTTTGTGATAGAGAACTGCCTGCTTATGTCTTTGAATGAGACTTTTTTAGGGGAGGTGTGGGCAAACAAAAGAATCTCATGAAGGTCGTCTTCCAACTCGTCTTCTACACCAAGGTCCTTTCTTGTGATCTCCTTGATTTCTTGCTGAAGAAGATTAAGCTGGTAATTGTTAAGTATTTCTGGATTGACATTCACAAGAAGTACAGCATTCTTTGACATTACGATATCGTTCAGTGAGTAAATGAATTTTATTACCTGCTCGAAAGTGTAGAGGTTAATAAGGTAATCTATCCTGTCGAGAAGTATTAGGGAATTCTTGTTTTTCTGCACGAATTTTTTCACGCTTTGCAGTATGTGGCCTAAATTGGACGTTTTCAGGTCATCCTTGTCAGGCTGGTTTGTAAGCCACAAGACAGGGCTGAGAATCTTGTATTTTTCCCTGAGGTATGACGGGTTTGTGCGCGTTATGCAGTAACCTTTGAACTCTTTTTTTGTTTTCTCCGCAAAGAGAGAGTAAGCCCAATCGCTTGAGTATTCCTTGATTAGATAGCTGCTGCCAAGAGCAAAAACATTCTTCAAAATCACCACCTTTTAACACTAATTTGCACTATTAGTTTCTTTGCCTTTAAATGTTTTTCGCATTAATGAAATCCTTTTCTGCATGTTTTCCTGCAACACCTTCGCATCCTCCAGCTTGTCTTGAGGCAGTGTTTGCATAAGGTCGGAAAGCTCGTTGTACAAAGCTATTAGCTTGTCCTCATTATCAGAAGACATGTTATTGAATTTTCTTGATATGTCCATGTACTGCAGAAAAGCGTTGTACTCAAGCATTTTTTTGTCATCTTTATGGGTGCGCTCATGTATTATTTCATCTGACATTTTCACCATTTCATCTTCGCTGCCTGACATTAAAACCCATATTGTTGCAGAAACCCCGAGAAAAACTGCTGAGATAACAACCTGTAGTTGAGGGGAAATATTAAGCGATGCTGATATTGGGCGAAGCAAAAAGTGGTAAAACATGAGTGTTATTCCGCAACACATGATTGTTCCAGCAGTCCATGTAATTAGCCTTGTGCTAACCATTCTCTTTTCTCGGATTTACCTTCTGCTTTAATTTTTGTATTGCCTGATCAACCTCCCACTTCTTGTCCTGCGGAACATTCTCGTACAAGTCCATAAGCCTTGTTGTCAGGTCCATTATAGCGTTCTCATCATCACCCACAGATTTTATCTCCTCTTTTATCATTTTGAACTGTGAGTAAGCGTGATAGCCGAGCATTCCCTCGTTCGTCCTTTTTTCTGTGTCATCGCTTATCATGTTTTCAACAGAAGCGCTCAGGTCAATGTCTTCGCTTGAACTTATGAAAAACAGCCAAACACCAACCATAAAAACATAAATAAAAACAATAACTATTATTTGGACTAGCTTGCTGACACCGAAAACTCTCGCTGATGGTATGATAACAAGGTTTTGAAACAGAAATGACAATATTCCAGAGACAATCAGCCCGACAAAAACAAGCATTGGATTGTATTTCTTAAGCAGGTTTCGAATTTTTTTGTAGACCATTTTTGAGTGGAAGAGTGAAGCTGAAAGTAGACCCCTTTCCATAAGTGCTTTTTACAAAGATTTTTCCTTTGTGAGCCTCTATTATTTGCTTCGCAATAACTAATCCGAGACCTGTCCCAGGGTATTTTGTTGTGAGCTCAGTTTCTGCCTGGTAGAACTTGTCAAAAATTTTGGGAAGAGCGCTCTTTTTTATGCCAATGCCATTATCCTTAACAGACACAGTCGCTTTTTTCGCGTATTTCTTAACACTTATGATTATCTTGCCATTAAAACCGGTGAATTTTATTGCGTTTCCTATCAGGTTTGTGAGCACTTGGTCTATCCTGCGCTCATCACCCATTATTAAAGGCAGTTTTTTTTGCTTGAACGTTATCGTTATGTTTTTCTTAAGGGCAAGAGGCTCAAGCTCTGAGATAACCTGCCTGATTGTCCTGTTAAGGTCAAACTTTTTCTTCACAAAGTCAAGCCTTCCGGACTCGAGCTTTGAAATGTCAAGAACGTCATTGAGGATTGTTGAAAGGCGATTAATGCTTTCAAGCATTGTCTTAAGACTCTTCTTCTGAAGCGCGTTTATTTTCCCCAGGTTCTCGTCATACAGAAGCTGGGCAAACGACTTTATTGACGTTAAAGGAGTTCTAAGCTCGTGGCTCACATTAGCTATGAAGTCGTCCTTCATGTGGTCAAGGCTTTTAAGC
Source organism: Candidatus Woesearchaeota archaeon (assembly GCA_003695265.1). Lineage (GTDB taxonomy): Archaea > Nanobdellota > Nanobdellia > Woesearchaeales > J072 > J072. The sequence goes on from RFII01000068.1 coordinate 19,673, forward strand.
CTCTTGTAAGCGTCATGTATTTTCAGGTTTGAAACAACAAGCTCATGATTGGCCTTTACCCTTGAAGTAATATCCTCTATTAGTATTAGCAAGCCGTTAACTTTCTTTTTTTCCTTGATAGGTATTATTATGTAATGCCTGTAAGTCGTTTTCCTGCTTAGGTGAGTAACATACTTAACATTGTCAAGCTCAAAGCTTTTTCCTTTAAGCCCTGCCTTAAAGTATTTTACGAGGCCTGCCTTTTTAGAGCCGGGCCAGTCCAAAAGGTTTATGCTCAGAAGCCTTTTTTCTGATTTTATTCCGGCAATCTTTTTCATCGCTGAATTAGCCGCGACAACATTCCCTTTTTTGTCAAGAATAAAAATGCCAATAGGCGCTTTTTTCATAATGCTTCCGAGCAGCTTGGCATAATCATGTTTTATAGTCATTGTAGATACTTCTTAACTGTTTCCAGAAGCTCGTCCTTGTCAAAAGGCTTTGTTAGGTAAGCGTCCGGCCGGTAATAAGCCTTAGTCATTTCTTTTGTGCCAGGATCACTCCTTGCTGTAAGGATTATAACAGGAATCTTGAATTTCTTCTTGATAAACTTGCAAACCTCAAAGCCGTCAATGTTGGGCATCATCAAGTCAAGTAACACGAGGTCAGGAAGCTCCTGTTTTACTGCTTCTATTGCCTGCTCCCCATCACTAGCAGTGATTATTTCCCACTGATTGCCTGAAGTCTCAAAAATCAGCTGCAACGAGCTTAGTATGGCCTCATCATCATCAACGACAAGTATTTTCTTAGGCATGATCCTCACCTAAGATATGATTGGAAAAGCTCCTTTATAAGTGTTTGCAAGAATTAATACAAATTATTACTCAAAAATTCTTAATGTACCTGTCAAGGATTTCCTGCGCCGCTCTTTTAGTGTCGGGAATAACTTGGGAAGTCGTGTCAATATAGGCAACTTTTGTTCCGCGGTCCTCGAATATTCTTGCAAAGTCAGGGCTTCTGTACCTTTCGACTAATGCTGCTTGGAATTCAGCAGTCTCAAAAATGCAGTTGTCCTGCTTTTCCCTACTGCTCATTCTTCTCATTATCTCTTCAGGATCGCACGTCGTTATTATCAGCAGTCCGGGAGGATTATTCAATGCAAGCCTGTTTCCCGCAAGAGACATAACTTTTTCTTCAGACAATTCTTCGCCCTGGAATTGTGCCTGGATTATTTGGTAGGCTAATGAGGTTGAAACACCCCTTTCCACAAAGCCCGCTTTTTCCTGGTTTGGAATCCAGACTCTTCTGTAAAGGGTTGCCCTGTCAGCTGAAAAGGTTTCCGCGACTTCCTCTGCTGTGTATCTCCTGGAGTTTTGCGCTATTTTCTCCCTTCTTATGTCATTGCCTACTCCTGCATAGGTTGGCTCGCATGCAAGGATTACATCAAAAGGCTCTAGCAGCCATTCTTCCGGATAAACCTTGTGCTCTTTCTGGAAGCTGCGCATGTCAAAAACTGTTTGCCCTCTTTCTCTTGCAAGACTGCCGAAATGATCAATTATTGTGCCCTTGCCAGAAACATCTGTGCCGTCAACCATTACAAGGTTTTTTAAGACGTTTGAGCCCATCCTCAAGTCAAAGAATCGCTGAATAACTTCAGGAAGCGTTCTGTCAGAATAAGTTCTTATCATAAGATAAGGGCTGGGAGAATCCTCTAAAAGCCAGCTTGTTCTCATTCCTTCAGGGTAAAGGAGAAGTGTCGGAATTTTTTTCTCTCTTGTCGCGATTGCTATCTCGTATCCCTTGCCGTCGCTGGGGTAAGCGTTTAAAGCAACCAGGCAATCAGCTCTGCCAAGAAGCCATTCGTCAATGTCGCGGTCGTGAATATTAACGCCTCTGACCCTGTTTCTTGCTTCAAACTCGCGAACATCTTTTCTTCCAATATGCCTTGTTAAAACGTTGCCGTATTTTGAGAGAAGCCTTATAACTCTCCTTGCAAGATCATTGTCGCCTTTTGCGCTGACTGGAGCGGCAAAGTAAATGTTTGGTCTTTCTTTCATTTATGCAAACCTGGTTCTTCATGTTTTATTCTTATGATATCTTCGAGCCACGGAAGCACTTTTGTCACTTCTCTATGAACGTTATGCATGTCCTGATGATAGGAAAAGTGCCTTCCAGGGCCTGTCCTTAATTCTTCCATGTAAGCAAGCTCTGCCAAGTCCATTGTGATGTGCAATGGAAACATTGTTGCCATTGGAATAGCATATTGGTAAGCGAAAGGGAACCTGTCTCTTGCTTTTTCTTCAAACTGCATTGCCTTCTCGCCAACTTCCTCAAACAAAGGATTTAATCCCATCTCAAGAGCTGAGTCAGGAATGTAAATGCCGTGCCTTAAAGTGTACCTTTCTTCTGTCTTAACGCACCTTCTGTGCCTTCTCAAGTCTCTCAAAGCTCCAACATCTGTCTTTATTTCAACGCCGATTTGGACATTCCTAAATGCCTCATCTAAATGCTCGTTTTTTTCTCCCCTTTTCTCAACAGTCCTTTTGAGCAGAGCAACTTTTTGGTCATAAGGCATTGAAGATGCTAATTTTCTGAAGTGCTCTAATGAGCCGTGATTCAACCGCTTCATTATGAAAGCAACAACCTCGTCAAGCGCGTCATGATTAATCATTGTTAGGCGCGCATACTTTCCTGAGTCTGGCTCAAAATGGTTTTCAGCATTAAAAGCTCCATCATAACCGGCTAGCATGTCAGCATAGTAAGGGTCTCTTCCAGCGTATTTTATCAGCGAAGGAGAAAGCTGTTTTGCAGCTATTTCAAAAAGCTTACCGAAGATTTGAACTTCCTGCAATGGGTGAGAAAGCCATTTGCTTATGTTTAGCTCCTCTTCCCTGCCGCTCATAACAAAATAGATGTTTGTCATTGTTGCTTGAGGCAACAGGTAGCGCACAACGTCTAAAGCTTGGCCTTGAATCATTCTGTCATAATCAGCTTTCTGGCCTCTGAGCGTTTTCTTGTTTGTGTGGCCCTCCTCGACGAACCTTTCGAAAGGCATTTTGCTAATGAACCACCTTTTTGCAATTGGCAGGGCTTTTTCATAGGCCTGCATCATAAACCGGACAGTATCCTCGTATTCGCTTCCTAAGTCAGAAGCCATTATTTCTGGATCGCGGTAAAAAGTTTCAGAATCAAAATGAACATACCTCGTTGACTGCTCAATAAATGATATTAAAGGGTCGAAAGCAAGCTCTCGCGCAACAAGCTGGCTTATGTTGTTGGCGACAAACCTGTCCTTTACTGTGTCGCCAACGCTTTTATGTCCGTATCTCCCAAACCAAAACTCAAAGAACCTCTGACTTTTTTTAAGGCCTGACTCCAAAAACCTGCTCGGGTCTCTTGAGAAAGGCGCTAAAACAAAAAAATTCCAGAAAAACTGCAGGTTTCCCTTGATCTTGTCAATTCTGCCTGCCGCGCTTGCCTGACCTGACGCAAAATCAATAAGATGGTCTCTTACATCCCGAGGATTCCTGCTGAAATAGGAGCCTGCTGCGCCGCCAGTTTCTCCCCTAACAGGATGCAGCAATCCATAAACAGGCGCGTCAGGATGAGTTACAAAATATTTTAATGCGCGCCTCTGAAGCCAAGACCATTTTGAGCTGCGCTCACTATCACGGATTATTTTTTGGGCAATTCTTTCTAATTCGTCTTCAGGAATAAGGCTCATTTTTTAATTTTTGATTAACCCCCTTTAATAAAGATTTACATACTTTTTTATAACTATTCCAGAATAGTAAAAAATATATATAGTTTTCGGTATTTAAAGCGCATGATTATTGGAATAACAGGTTTTTTAGGGGCAGGCAAAGACACTGTTGCCGAGTATTTGATGAGTCTTGGCTTTCACCACATCTCGCTTTCTGACATGATTAGGGACGAGCTAAGAAAAAAAGGATTAAGCCTGAGCAGGGAAAACCAGCAAAAGATGGGCAACAGCCTGAGGGAGAAGTACGGCAGCGCCATTCTTGCCCAGAGAGCTCTGAAGAAGATGAGCTGGGACAAAAACTGGGTTGTGACAAGCATAAGGACTCCTGCAGAAGTCGAAACGCTTAAGCAGACAGAGAAGTTTGTCCTCATATTCGTTGATGCGCCTATAAGAGTGAGGTGGGAAAGAATAAAGGCAAGAAGAAAAGAGGGTGATCCTCACAGCTTTTCAGAGTTCAAAACATTAGAAGAGCGCGAATTAAGAGGAAAAGGGTCAGAGCAGCAGCTTATTGCTGTAAGAGAATGCGCTGAAATAATCTTGAAGAACGATTTAACAATTGAGGCTTTGCACAAGAAGATTGATAGGATTATTGCTAAGCTAAAGAAAAAAAAGGAGTTCTTAAGGCCGACTTGGGACGAGTATTTCTTAGAGGTCATGGATGCAGTGGCAAGAAGAGCAACCTGTGACCGAGGCAGAAGCGGCGCTGTTATAGTGCGGAACAAGCAGATACTTACAACAGGCTATGTGGGAAGCCCTGTCGGAATTGAGCACTGCGACGAGGTGGGGCATTTGATGCAGACAGTCCACCATAGCGATGGAAGCGTAAGCAAGCATTGTGTGAGAACAACGCATGCCGAGCAAAACGCGATCTGCCAAGCAGCAAAATATGGGATTAGCATTGACGGCGCGACTCTTTATTGCAAGATGACGCCGTGCTTTGCATGCGCGAAAATGATAGTCAATTCAGGAATAAAAAGGGTTGTGTGCAAGAAAGCATATCATCGCGGAAAAGACAGCGAAGAACTGTTTAAGAAAGCGAATGTCAAGCTGGAAATATTAGATAAAACACCTGAAAAATATATTAACCAATAACAAGCACTTTCTCTTTTGAGGAAAGACCTGATTTTATCCTGACTTTTCTCTTTAAAAC
>RFII01000002.1 GCA_003695265.1 Candidatus Woesearchaeota archaeon
ATTTTGCAACATAAACATTTCTTATCCCTTTCAAATGCTCTGCAAAGCTTTTTAAGACAGGAGATACAACAATATCAATCACAGAACTTTTGTTGTTTGTTATGAACTCATTAATTGCTGGTAAGGAAACAATAAAGTCTCCTATCAAGCATGCACTCACAATAAGTATTCTTTTCTTTTTTTTACGATCTTTTCTGAGGGTGAGTATTGTTTTTACGTTTAGCCTGAAAAGGAAAGGAAGTTCTTTGAACAAGCGGAAGTACTCATAATTTATCCTGCTTTTTATAACATCTTCTAACTCCTCTTTTTCGAATATTCTTTTCTTTATCTTGTGAATCTTTTTCCCATTTTTTCTTAATACTCTCATTATTAATTAGAAATCAGAACAATATATAAAAACGTTTTTGTGAAGCTCGCCCGCAAACTTTATTAATAAGCTGGCACAAACAAGAAATATGCAAAAAAAGAAAACACAACCAGGAAAAACCGAGCAAAAGCCAAAAGCAAAAGTTTCTTCTACTTGGAACTATGAAAATGTTATTACTGAAAGCAGCGACGAGGCAAGGGATTTTTACTCGAAGAGCAGGTTTGGAACTGTTTTAGATGATGGTAAAGTGCAGCTTTCCTTAATAGAAGCCGCGTTTTTACTTGAAAAGGGAAAATTAAATGTTTTAGATGGAAGAAAGAAAAAGATAAGTTTTGACTCTTTCTTAAAAAAAGCCAGAAAAACAGACCCTGACTTCTGGATAAGGTACTCTGTTTTTAAAGACTTGAGAAATCGTGGTTATATTGTAAAGACAGCTCTCAAGTTTGGGGCTGACTTCAGGGTTTATGACCGTGGGATAAAACCTGGCGAGGACCATGCCAAATGGGTTGTTTATCCAGTTCATGAGGCAAAAGCCCTCACTTGGTACGAGTTTGCTGCCAAAAACCGCGTCGCGCATTCAACCAAGAAAAGGCTTCTTATAGGTATTGTTGATGATGAGTGCGACGTTACTTATTACGAAATAAGGTGGATGAGGCCATAGCAATCTTTTTATAAAAACGAATTATCCTATTGCTTATATGATCGACAAGCAAAAAGTTCTTGATGAAATAAGGGTTAAAGGGCCTGTTTTGCCGCATCAAATAGCAAAAGCAATAGGAACAAACATATTGTTTGCTTCTGCTGTCTTATCCCAGCTTTCATCAGAAAAGCTTGTGAAGGTTTCCCATATAAAAGTCGGCGGCTCCCCTCTTTATTATGTTTCAGGCCAAGAGGCAAAACTAGAGCAGTATTCAGACAGGCTTCACGAAAAGGAGAGGAAAGCGTTCTCTCTGCTTAAAGAGAAAAAACTCTTGTACAATGAGGATCTTGACCCTGTGATGAAAGTTGCCCTGTCAAAAATAAAAGACTTCTCAAAAGCAATAACTGTCAAGTTTCGCGGCAAGGAACACTTGTTTTGGAAATGGTACTCTTTCCCAACATCAGAAGCTAGGCCGATAATAAAAGAAGTTCTTTATAAAAAGTTTGGTGGTCAAAACAAAAAGCAAGAATCCTCAAGTATTCCTGAAAAAACCATTAAAAACACTGAAAAAATACTTAAAACAAAAGATAAAGAAATCACAGAAGATATCAAGGATAAAGACATAAAAAGAATAACCATTCCAGAACCTTCTTCTGTATTTCTTAAGAAAGCGCTCAATTTCTTTGAGAAAAACAACGTTTCTGTTTTGGATGTGAAAACAATCACAAAAAACAAGGAGTTTGACTTAATCGTTGTTGTTCCTTCGCCTGTTGGCTCAATAAAGTTTTATTGCAAGGCAAAAGACAAGAAGAAAATAAATGATTCCGACCTTAGCTCAGCTTTTGCCCACGGACAGATTAACAATTTGCCTGTGCTCTTCGTTTCGAAAGGGGACTTAACAAAAAAAGCGGAAAAAATGCTAATTAACGAATTTTCAGGAATAATATATAAAAAGCTGTGATGTGAAAAAGTTTAAAATGGGTGTCCAATTAAAAGAAATCATCACGAAAAAAGAGGTTGATTTTGCTTTTTTTAAAGGGAAAATCCTCGTTATAGATGCGCATAACAACTTATACCAGTATTTGACAACTATTAGGCAGAGAGATGGTTCTCCATTAACTGATTCCCATGGAAATGTTACTTCACACCTTTCAGGCTTGCTTAACAGAACAGTTAATTTAATCTCGCTCGGAATCAACGTGGCTTTTGTTTTTGACGGCAAGCCTCCAGAGCTGAAGAAGGAAGAACTCGAAAAAAGGAAATCTCTGAAAATTGCCGCCCAAAAAAAATATGAAGTTGCACGAGAAAGGGGTGATATAGAAGAAATGAGAAAACAGGCTTCCAGAACATCACGGCTTACAGAGGAAATGATAAGAGAAGCGAAAGAGCTTATAAAAGCTTTCGGATTGCCTGCAATTCAAGCGCCGTCAGAAGGGGAAGCACAGGCAGCTTACATAGTGAAAAAAGGAGATGCGTTCGCGTCAGTCAGCCAGGACTACGACAGCCTTCTCTTCGGAGCTCCGAAGCTCGTGCAGAACTTAACTTCTTCGAGGAGAAAAATGCCGAACAAGCAGCTTTACGAGAGAGTAATGCCTTGTCTTATAAGCTTGGATGAAAACCTGAACAACCTCGGAATTGACAGTGATCAATTAATTGCTTTGGCCATGCTTGTAGGAACAGACTTTAATCCTGGCGGAATAAGGGGGATCGGCCCGAAAAACGCTCTAAAACTGGTTAAAGAGCACAAAAAAGATTTTAACAAGCTTTTTTCACACGTTAAGTGGGATGACTACATCTCAGCTTCTTGGGAGGAAATTTTTTCCATCTTTAAAGAAATGCCTGTTTCTGAAGATTACTCTCTTGAATGGTCTGAGCCGGACACAGAAAAAATAATAAAAATTCTTGTTGACAAGCACGACTTTTCAGAGGAACGCGTTAATAACACTCTCTCAAAATTAAAGAAAAAAAGCTTTGACAAAGCCCAAAAAGGATTAAACGACTTTTTTAACTAAAAAATGTTATGGCTTATTTTTGCTTTGGGAAGCGCTTTTTTCGCAGCTGCAGCATCAATAATTCAGAAAAAAGCACTTATTAAAGAGCACGCAATGGAATTTTCTGCTGTATTAGCTCTGATTAACGCTGTTATATCTCTTTTTTTACTTCCTTTTGTTGATTTTAATATTTCAACCATGAATCTTCTTTGGGTTTATCTTGCATCTTGGCTTGGCACTGTTGCTTTTCTGCACACAGCCAGAGCAATAAGGCACATGCAAATATCCCTTGCTTCTCCAATGCTGAATTTTGGCCCAGCGTTCTCGGCAATCCTCGCAGCATTCATTCTTGGGGAAAAACTTGTTTTATACCAGTGGCTCGGCATTATTTTGCTTGTGATAGGAGCTTATGTTTTGGAAATTGACCACAAGTTTTCTGATTTAATCGAGCCTTTCAGAAGAATTAAAAGCTCAAAATATATTCATTTCATTTTTTTTGCCCTTCTTCTTTACGGCTTTTCCAGCATTATTGACAGATATGTTGTGACACACGGCGTTTCGCCGATTTCATATATTTTCTTTGCACACATCTTTATTGCGATTAACTTTTTTGTTTTGCTAAATGTTATGTATGACGGCGTTAAGGGGATAATTCACGGACTGTCAAAAATGGGAATCCCAATCTTGTTAGTTTCTTTATTTACATTAACTTACCGCTTCTTTCAGATTAAGGCAGTGTCAATGACTTTTCTTGCTCTTGTCGTCTCAATAAAAAGGACCAGCACGATCTTAGCAACACTTATAGGTGGGGAATTGTTTCATGAAGAAGGTCTCATATTAAAATTGGTCGCCTGTGCAATAATGGTTGTCGGCGCTGTGTTGGTGGCAATATGAAAAAGTTGGAAATAAAAGGTCTTACAGAAAAAGAGCTTTCATTAATTCCAAAATCTTTTGACGTTGTCGGAGACATGCTTATATTTTCAGACTTTCCGCCTGAGCTTGAGAAAAAAGAGAAAATTATCGGCGAGGCATTCTTAAATTTTCATAAGAATGTAAAAGTCGTTTTAAAAAAAATAAGGCAGTACTCCGGCGAGTTCAGGACGCCGAAGCTTAAGATTATTGCTGGCGAGCGAAGAAAAGAAACAATTCACACAGAGCACGGCTGCAGGCTGAAGCTGAACCCTGAAAAAGCGTATTTTTCCTCAAGGCTCAGCACAGAGCGCAAGAGAATTTACCAGCAGGTCAAAAAAGGAGAGTCTGTTCTTGTGATGTTTTCAGGCGTTGCACCTTATCCTGTTGTTATAGCAAAGAATTCTAAGCCAAAAGAGGTTTATGGTATAGAAATAAACCCTTTGGCGCACAAATACGCTGAGGAAAACATTAAGTTAAACAAATTAAGCAATGTCAAGCTTTTTTGCGGCGACGTAAGAAAAGTTTTGCCTAAGATAAACAAGAAGTTTGACCGCATTATCATGCCTCTCCCAAAAGGAGCAGAGCATTTCCTTGGCTTGGCATTTGGCAAAATAAAAAAGAATGGAATAATCCATTTTTATGATTTCTTAGAGGAAAAAGACATTCCCAAATCATCCGTCGAAAAAATAAAAAGGTCCTGCAAAGCATCAAAAAAGAAATGCAGGATTCTGAGAACTGTCAAGTGCGGCCAATATTCACCTTACAAGTTCAGAGTCTGTGTGGATTTTAAGGTAATTTAGGGAAAACCAGCAAAAAATTATTTATATTAACAAATCATTTTACTTATCGCGCGATGATTTGGTGAACACCCACTGATCCGCGAGGAGATGATGAACGGTAGTAACTGATGAGCGCACCTCATTCATCCAAACATCCTGAAGAAGTCAGAACCGTACTCTTCCTCTTCTTGTTTTACTTTTTCAATAGCGTCCAAGAAATACTTTTCTTTAATTGTTGTCTTGTTGTCCCTGATTGCAAAATAACCTGCTTCTGTGGCAACGGCCTTTATTTCTGCTCCTGAAAAACCTTCCATTCTTCCAATTATCTTGTTCTTGTCAATGTTCTTTGCAAGCTTCATTCCTTTTGTGTGAATATCAAATATTTTTGCCCTACCCCCCTTGTCTGGTAGAGGAACTTCTATCAAGCGGTCAAGCCTTCCCGGCCTGAGAACAGCAGGGTCAAGTATGTCTTTCCTGTTAGTGCAGCCGATGACTTTAACATTTCCTAAATGCTTAAAACCATCAATTTCCGCAAGGAACTGCATGAATGTTCTTTGAACTTCTCTTTCGCCACTTGTTCCAAGCTCGATCCTTTTCGCAGCCAGGGCGTCAAGCTCGTCAATAAAAACTATTGAAGGCGCTTTCTCTTTTGCAAGCTGGAATATTTCTTTAATCAGCTTTGCTCCCTCACCGATAAACTTCTGCACAACTTCGGACCCTACTATTTCAATAAAAGTTGAGTTGGTTGAGGCAGCAACTGCCTTTGCTAGGAGGGTCTTCCCTGTTCCTGGAGGTCCGTAAAGCAGTATTCCTTTCGGTGGCTGAATCCCAACTTTTTTGAACAACTCAGGCTTTTTAAGCGGAAGCTCAACAACCTCTTTGATTTCCTCGATTTGCTCATCAAGCCCGCCAATTTCTTTCCAATAAACCTTTGGCTTTTCCAAAATAACAAACTTTTCAACTGTGAACTGCTTTGACGACTTTATCTTCTTCACAACAGTCAAATTTTTTTGCTCTACAAGAACCGTGTCTCCAAGCCTTAATTTTTGGCATTCATTAGAAATATTGACGAAGAAATGGTTTCCGTTCGGCAGCCTTATGACAGCATGGCCATCGATTAAGTCAATCACAGAGCAAACCATAAGCGGCGCGTGCGTAAACCTGTCAAGATTTTCCTTAAGCCTTGAAACAGTCTCTCTTAATACCTTATTTTCTTCCTCAAGCTGATATATCTCACTATTAAAATTATAACTTATGACTTTCTCCTCATTATCTTCTTTTGCTGGTGGCATAATACTCTCTCTGAATGACGCTTAATTTATAAAATTTTCCTTGATTATTAATTTTTTTGTTGATTTTGTCAGAGAAACCGCTTTTTCCTTTGTCATCAAGACTGTGTCCTCTATTCTTATTCCGAACTTGTTCTTAACATACATTCCAGGTTCTATCGTGAAAACAACCCCTTCTTTAAGCCTTTCTTTTGACTTATTATTTATTTTTGGCATTTCATGCACTTCAACGCCAATACCATGCCCTAACCCATGAATAAAATACTTGTTCCCTATCCACTTTCTTGCGAACAAATCAAGTTCAGAGCACTTAACCCTTGTTCTTGCCATTTCAATTATTTTTTCCTGTATTCTTCTTAATTTTTCGTATAATACAATGTCTTTTCGGCTAGGTTTCCCCAAATACAAAGTCCTGCTCATGTCAGAGCAGTACCCTTTATAGCGGGCGCCGAAGTCTATAACGCAAAAACCTTTTCCGAGCTTTTTATCGCTCGTCTTATAATGCGGCAGAGAGCTGTTTTTTCCAGAAGCAATTATGGGCTCAAAAGCAAGGTCGCAACCGTTTTTCTTAATTTCTTTCCCAATAAAGCAAAGCACATCCATCTCTGTCCTAAATCTGAAATTTTTAACAAGTTTCGCAAAAACAGCATCTGTTACTGAACATGCTTTTTTTATTTTTTCAATTTCTTCCTTACCTTTTACCAATCTTTGTTCTGCAACAACCTTACTAATATCCTTAAAGCTTGCCTTAAGCTCTTTTTTTAACCTGGAAAGCAAAGAAACCTGTATTTTGTTGTAATCAACACCAATTCTCCTAACATTTTTGCCAAGGAGTCCTCTTAGCTTGTCAAACAAGTTCTCTGCCACGTATTTTTTTACACCTATTCTCTTTTCATACTCCATTCTCGGCACAATAATAAACAAATCTCCTTTCTTCGGCACAACCAACACTCCAGAGCCGTCATAACCTGAAAAATACATTACGTTAGGGTCTGGTTGTAATCCAAATGAGAAAAACAAGGCAGCATCAATCTTTTTTCTTTGCAGTTCTTTTTGAAAAACAGAAGCTTTCATCATGAAGGATAAGCTTTTTTAATAAGTGACTCTTTGCCTTTCATCGCTTTTCTTACTGGATCGCACAGTTCGTTAATTTCTTCAGCGAGTGCGTTCTTTAAATCCATTGGATGAAGCTTTTTTGCAGCGAAATCAGCCTCAACTTCCTCATATTTCCTGTAAGAAACATTACCACCAAATTTTTCAGGCCTTTTAACCTCAAACAATTCTCCTTTGTCTTGCTTTAATACCATTAGAACGTGCTTTAAAAAAGCTAAAACACCGTTTTCCTCTACCTCTCCTTCAGGGCAGAAAGCCTTGTTCATCTTTTTCTTTATTGTTTCAAAATCGTCAAGAAGGTCAATCTTTGACGATTCTACCGAGGCGCTCATTTTTCCACCTGTAAGTCCTGGAATCATAGGAGTCATTACCTCAACCCTTCTCTTATACCCTATTTTAGGCAAGTACTCGCGAGCAAACATAAGTATTTTTCTTTGATCTGTGCCGCCATACTGAACATCAACTCCAAGGTATTGCTCGTCAAGAGCCTGCATTATTGGATAAATAAGGCCGGAGAGCTTTGGGTTGTCCTCCTGCTTCACAACTTCAGAGCCAGCCTTTTTTGCGTCATGGACAGAAGCGTAAGTTGCCATTTTCAGCACGTCATAAAAATAATCAGCATTTTTTTGGAAGGATGAGCCTTTTATTATCTCAAAATTCTTGATATCAGCGCCGACTGACTTGAACATCGCAGGCACAACAATCTTGTAATACTCGTACCTTGCATCGAGCAAATCCCACGGCGTCTTGTCTAAAGCGCCGTGAAGGTCAGCCAGCAAAAGCTTTACCTTAAAGCCTGCTTTCAAAAAATCCGCTAGTTTGAGCACGAAAATAAAATATGCTATATGCGGCCTGCCTGTCACAGCTGTTCCGAGGTACACTGAGGGCTGCTTTTTCTCCTTTAGCAACTGCAAAAGTTCTTCTTCTGTTACTATTTCCTCAGTGTTCCTCTTTATAATCTCAAACCTTTCTTTTACGTCCATAATAAGCAATAAAAATCCACTATTTATTTAAATCTTTCTTGACTGTCAAACAAATAACTGATTTACCATAATGGTTTTTTTCTAAGATATACCTGTTCGCTCACAAAACTTGGCAGTCCAACAACATAAGACGCCTTACCCATAACAAAACATTTAAATACAACATAAACTCTATGATTTTGTAATAGAAAGGTGTTTTTGAATGGCTGAAGAAGAAAAAAGGTTCTCAAAACAATTAATAGGAAAAACAGTGGTTAGCAAGACAGGAAAAAGGTTCGGAGAAGTAGGAGATATAGTATTTGAGACAAGGTCTGGAGAGCTCATTCACATGGTATTGGCAAACCCAACTTCATACACTGAGAAATTGGAGCTTGAAAGGGATGCTAACAACAACATCCTAATACCTTTCAGTGCAGTAATTGCCATAGGTGACTTCATGGTTATTGCTGAGGAGGATATTATTTAAGTTTCTTTATTCACTTATTGATAAGCCAATTTCTAAAAGTATTAATATTAGTTATCCCTTTCTAATTCTTAATAATGGCAAACGAAATTTGGGTGGAGAAGTACAGGCCCAAAACCTTCTCCGAAATAAAAGGGCAAAAAACCATAGTGGAAAAAGTGAAAGCCTTTGTGAAACAGCAGAACATACCACACCTTTTGTTTGCAGGGCCAGCTGGCACAGGAAAAACAACGCTTGCTCTCGTAATTGCTAGGCAGCTCTTCAAAGATAACTGGCACGACAATTTTCTAGAGTTGAACGCTTCTGACGAGCGCGGAATAGATATTATAAGAAGCAAGGTAAAGGACTTCGCTAGGACGAGGGCAATAGGGAATGTTCCCTTCAAAATAATTTATCTTGACGAATGCGACGCCCTTACAAAAGAAGCGCAGCAAGCGTTAAGAAGAACTATGGAAAATTATACACAAACATGCCGCTTTATCCTGAGCTGCAATTACAGCAGTAAGATAATTGATCCCATTCAGAGCAGGTGCACTTTGTTCAGGTTTAAGCCACTGCCAAAACAGGCTGTTATAGGCATTATTGACACGATAGCAAAAGAAGAGAAATTCAGCATTACAGAAAGCGCCAAAGACGCTATTTATGAAATATCACATGGGGATTGCAGGCGTACAGAGAACATTCTTCAAAGTTGCGCTGCAATAACCTCAAAAATTGATGAAAACACTGTTTTCTCGCTTGCTTCCTTCGCGAAGCCGAAAGAAGTCAAAGAAGTGCTTGACTTAGCAATAAAAGGAAAATTTATTGAGGCAAGAAATAAGCTTCTTAGCACAATGCTCGAATTTGGTCTTTCAGGTATTGACATTATCAAGCAGATTCAAAAAGAGGTATTAAACCTTGATATTGATAACAGGGCAAAAATGAAGGTTGTTGAGGCTTGTGGGGAGACAGAATTCAGAATGAATGAGGGAAGCGATGAATTCCTGCAGTTGGAATCCTTGCTGGCAAAATTAGCATTACTTGCTGACTGAAAAATGAAAGAAAAAGAGGACA
>RFII01000069.1 GCA_003695265.1 Candidatus Woesearchaeota archaeon
GAAGATAATACTGGTGTGATAAATGTTATTATTAACAAAAACAAACAAGATTTGTTTAATATTGCAAAGGATTTCATGCTTGACGAAATCATTGGTGTTGTTGGTGTTTGCTCTAATAATTTTGTTTTTGCGAACAATCTTTTTTACCCAGACATACCTTTCAGTAAGGAATTAAAAAAATCACCTGATGAGGTTTATGCTCTGTTTCTTTCTGATATTCATGTCGGCTCAAAACAGTTTTTGCAAGACAACTTTGAAAGGTTTATTAAGTGGATAAACCAAGAAATAGGCTCAGAACAACAAAAACACATAGCGTCAAAAACAAAATATGTTTTCATAGCCGGCGACGTCATCGATGGTGTCGGCATTTACCCAAACCAAGAGAAGGATTTGACTATAAAAGATATTTATGAACAATATGATGAATTCACAAAGTACATCGCTAGAATTCCTTCAAACATTAAGGTAATAATATGCCCTGGAAACCACGACGCTGTTCGTCTGGCAGAACCACAACCACCAATACCAAAAGACTTGGCAAAAAACCTTTATGAACTTCCAAACGTTAGCCTTGTCAGCAACCCCTCTTTAATTAAAATACACAAGACAAAAAATTTTCCAGGAATAAACGTTCTTTTATACCATGGTTACAGTTTTGACTTTTATGTTGCAAACGTTGATTCTATAAGATCAAATGGGGGTTATGACCGAGCTGATTTAATCATGAAAAAAATGCTGCAGCAAAGACACCTGGCAATAACACACTCATCAACGCTATACACACCTTACTCAGACAAAGACCCTTTAGTTATTGAAGAAATCCCAGACATAATGCTTTCAGGCCATATTCACAAGGCAAGTGTTTCTCATTATAGAAATATTTCACTAATCTGCGGCTCATGTTGGCAGTCAATGACTGAATTCCAGGAAAAATTAGGCCACACACCAGAACCTTGCAAAGTGCCTGTCATGAACCTTCAAACAAGAAAAATAAAAATCCTTAATTTCAATTAAATATTAATAAAAAAATGCTTGAGAAAAGTCAAAAGATGGAGCAGTACTTCAAATCAGTGCAGAAAGAAGTGGAAAAGGCTTATAAAATTTCTAACGAGGCAAGAAAAAAAGGATACGATCCTGAAGAAAGAGTTGACGCGACTCTCGCTAAGAATATGGCTGAGCGCGTCTTTGGACTCATAAGCTCTGTCGCGCCACAAATTAATGAGAAAGCGCTGGTTAAAAGAATAAACGAGCTTGAGAAAAAATACGGCAAGCTTGCCTGGCAGATAGCATTAATCATTGCAAAGGAAGTGGCGCAGGAAAAATTCTGCAAGTTCAAAGACAAAAAAGAAGCTATGGAAATAGGTATTAGGACTGGCTTCGCTTATCACACAAACGGAATCGTGGCAGCACCTTTGGAAGGTTTTACAGAGTTGGTAATAAAAAAAAGAAAGGATGGTAAGGAATATGTGGCAATGAAATTTTCAGGGCCTGTGAGAGGTGCTGGAGGAACAGCAGCGTCTGTTTCAGTTATAATAGGTGATTATGTCAGAAAAGAAATGGGTTACTCACCTTATGATCCTACAGAAAAGGAGATAAACAGGTATGTGACAGAAATAAATGATTATCATGAAAGAGTAACCAACTTACAGTATTTCCCTTCAGAAGAGGAAATAAGATTTCTCACAAAACACCTGCCAATAGAAGTTGATGGTGATCCTACAGAAAAGATTGAAGTATCAAATTACAAGGATCTTGAGCGCGTAGAAACAAATAGTATTCGCGGCGGAGTTTGCCTTGTTTTGGCAGAGGGAATATCTCAAAAAGCAAAAAAATTATGGAAAAGGCTTGAAGTTTGGGGTAAGGATTTCGGCTTGGAATGGGGTTTTTTAAAAGAGTTTTTAGAGCTTCAGAAAAGGATTAGGGCGCATAAAGAAAAGGCAAAAGAGCCTAACAAAATAGAGCCTAATTACACTTTCATAATGGACCTTGTTGCTGGCAGGCCGGTCTTAACACACCCAATGGCTCCTGGAGGATTCAGGCTGAGGTACGGCAGGACAAGGACTTCAGGTTACAGCTCAGCAGCCATTCACCCTTTCACACAGTTTCTTCTTAACAAGTACATAGCCACAGGCACACAACTGAAAGTTGAGAGGCCTGGAAAAGCAACAGCAGTTACTATTTGCGAAAACATAGAACCTCCAATAGTGAAGCTGAATGACGGCTCAGTCATAAGATTAGACACAAAAGACAAACTAAAAGAGCATTTGGGTGAGGTAAGCGAAATCCTTTTTTTAGGCGACATATTATTCAATTATGGTGATTTCTCAGAAAACGGACATGTTTTGGTTCCGCCAGGATATTGCGAGGAATGGTGGACTCTTGAGCTTGAAAAAGCAATAGTGGACACTTTCGGATCTTTTGATTTGGAAAAACTGTCAGAATTCGTTAACATTTCACCAGAAGGACTTTCATTACTAATACAAAAGCCGCAGAGCACAAAAATTTCATTAGAAGCAGCTTTTTCCATATCAAAAAAATTAAGCATTCCACTTCATCCAAAATTCACTTTTTATTGGAGCTTGCTCACAAAAGACGAGCTTTTAGGATTTTTGAACGTGCTGAACAGAATGAGAATTGAAAAAGAAGGAGATTCCTTTAAAATAATAATTCCTTTTGACGAAAGACCAAAAAAAGTTTTGGAAAAAATAGGCGCTCCCCACTTAGTTGTGAACAAAGAATTCCTTGTTCTTGATAAAACAAACTCAGCAGCCCTTCTCAAAACACTTTCAATAGAAAAATTAGAAGATGTGGATGAATGTATTATAAAAGCTGAGGAAAGCCCTTCTGAAAACGTTCTCGAGCTGATAAACCTGCTTTCTCCTGTTCCGATAAGGGACAAGGCTGGCACTTTCATCGGAGCTAGGATGGGCAGGCCTGAAAAGGCGAAGATGAGGAAATTAACAGGCTCGCCCCAAGTCTTGTTCCCTGTAGGCAAGGAAGGCGGCAGGCTCAGGTGCTTCCAATCAGCTATGGAAAAAGGAAAAATAAAAGCAGATTTTCCAGTGTATAAATGCAACAAGTGCAACAAGACAACAATTTATCGTGTGTGTGAGGTTTGTGAAAAAAAGGCTGTGAGGCTGTACAACTGCAGGGTTTGCGGCCTTATTGAAAAAGAGCACTGCCCAAAACACCCCGAAATGACTCTTCCTTACAAAACACAGGAAATCGACATAAACCATTATTTCAGCAAATCTTTGGAAAAGCTAAAAGAAAAAACGTATCCTGACTTGATAAAAGGCGTTAGGGGCACGTCAAACAAAGACCACACCCCGGAAAACCTCCTCAAAGGGATTTTGAGAGCAAAGCACGACATAGCTGTTAACAAGGACGGCACGACAAGGTATGACATGACTGAACTTCCAATAACAGCTTTTAAGCCGAAAGAAATCGGCGTTGACATGGTCAAGCTTAAAGAGCTTGGTTATGAGAAAGACATTCACGGAAATGAGATAATTAGTGATGATCAAATCATAGAATTATTTCCTCAAGACATAATCCTTCCGGCAACTATGAATGCTATGGAAGAGTCAGCCAAGGATGTTCTTTTCAGAACCACGAAGTTTGTTGATGAGCTTTTGGTAAAGCTTTACGGCCTGAAACCATATTATTCCTTGAAAGAGCCGAACGACCTTATAGGTCATTACGTGGTCGGGTTGGCGCCACACATTTCTGCCGGAATGATAGGAAGGATAATAGGCTTTTCACAAACACAGGGCTGCTTTGCTCATCCTTTATGGCACGCAGCATTAAGAAGGGACTGCGACGGTGATGAGTGCTCTGTTTCAATGCTCCTTGATGTTTTGTTGAACTTTTCAAGGCAGTACCTTCCTGACAAGAGGGGCTCAAGGACAATGGACGCCCCTCTTGTCCTGACATCAGAGCTCATACCTTCAGAGGTTGATGACATGGTTCACGGCATTGACAAGGTGTGGAAGTACCCTTTAGAGTTTTACGAGGCTGCTCTCGCTCAAAAATACCCTTGGGATGTGAAAATAGAGCAGCTCGCAGACAATATAGGAACAGAAAAGCAGTACGAGCAGTTTGGCTTCACGCACGAAGTTAGCAGCATAAACGCTGGTGTTTTGTGCTCAGCATACAAGACTTTGCCTTCTATGGAAGACAAGCTGAAGGGGCAGATGGAAATAGCTCAGAAAATAAGGGCTGTTGATGAAAGCGATGTTGCCCGCTTGGTTATAGAAAAGCATTTTTTGAAGGACATAAAAGGGAATTTAAGGAAATTCAGCACTCAGCAGTACAGGTGCGTTGACTGCAACGAGAAGTTCAGAAGGCCGCCGCTGAGCGGGAAATGCCCTTGAGGAGGAAAAATAATCTTCACTGTTTCTGAAGGCTCAATAACAAAATATTTGCAGCCCACAATAAGCATCGCAGAAAAGTATGACGTTCCAGTGTACTTAAAACAGACAATCGAATTGACTAAAAGAAGGATTGAAAGCGTTTTCGGAAAGGACAAGGAAAAGCAAGAAGGCCTTGGCAAGTGGTTTTAGCCTTCTTCCTTTATTTGAATTATCTGTGCGTGTGGAGTTTTATTAACATAACCAACATTCTTTTCTTCAAGCACTTTTAATGCGATAAGAAACTTGATTGATTTTTTCCCGACACAGTTTATTATGTAAGCGTCTTCAACACACTTCTTTAATTTCTCATCACTAAGTTTTTCTCCTTTGTAAAAGTCGGATGTTAAGTCAAGAACTGCTTCTTTGCCTGAAATTTTTTTTCCAACAAGCTCGTCGTCACAAAGTGCTAGAACAAATCTTCCATCATTCGTTTTATGCTTTTTTGCTATCATATAACCCTTTGCTTTGCTCCGCAGGCAAGGCACTTTATAAAAGTAAGAGGCCCTTCTTTCATTAGTTTGGTGTCTGGCTTTCCGCATTCCTTGCAAATAACATATTTTTCAGCGTAAGCCCTGATTTTCTCGTTTATTCTGGACGCTGGAACTTTGGAGCCTATTATTAAGGCGGTTTTTGTAATCTCTCCAGGCGCGGCCAGTTCTTTCAAAACGTATTTTAACACGTGTTTCACATCCCTGTGCAAGACGCCGGCTATTTGGAAGAAATTGCTGATGACAGTCCTGTTTCCCTGAATGTGACCTCTGACTTTAGGTATTTCAAACCTAGTGTCTTTAACTGATTTTTCAGGCAGCTCTTCTTTTGCTTTTTTGACCATGCTTTTAAAGTCCATAATTCCAAAAATTTTTATTTAATATTTAAAAGTGTCGAAAAGTATATAAAGAAAAACAAAGGATAATTAAGGTATGGTTCTGGAATCATTAACAAACCCTTTCAGGGCTGAAAAAGCACCTTGGATGCTTTTCTTCTTCGGGTTATTTTTCTCTTCAATAGCAATTTTTCTCAGCTTGTGGATTTTCAAGTCTTACTCAAGCGTGCTGCTTGTCTTCTTCACTGTTCTCGCCGCGATACCTTTGGTTTACAACACTATCAGAATGGAGGAAACCAAAGACTTGGTTATTTCAAAAGAAAAAAAGTTGTTGAGAGAGCATTCAAAAGCCCTTAGCTTTCTAATGCTTTTCTTTCTAGGCGTAACACTTTCAATTTCAATATGGTATGTGGCTTTGCCATCAAACACAGTCTCAACTTTGTTCAGGGCGCAGACAGAAACTATTGTTGAAATAAATTCGAATGTGACTGGAAACTTTACAGAGTCAATGTTCATTTTCACAAGAATACTTCTGAACAACATGAAAGTGATGATCTTCTCAATACTTTTCGCATTTATTTATGGCATTGGCTCTTTATTTATATTGACTTGGAACGCTTCTGTCATAGGCGTCGCTCTCGGAAATTTTGTTAGGGTTGGCATTGCTAACAGCGCCGCAAGTTTCGGATTTGCGAAAACAGGAGCTTACTTCCATATTTTCGCGCTTGGCCTGCTGCGCTACATGATACACGGAATACCTGAAATACTGGCGTATTTCGTTGCAGGATTCGCAGGAGCTATCTTATCAGTTGCTATAATAAGGCATGATTACAACACAAAAAAATTTGAGAAAGTAATACTTGATTCTGCCAATCTTTTAATAATAGCTATTGGCCTGCTTGTTTTTGCAGCTTTTCTAGAAGTATTTGTAACACCCATATTTTTTTAGTCTAATATTTTTATGCGGCCAGACCTTATTTCAAAGACTTCACCCTGTTCTATCAAATTTTTTATTATTTTTTCAGCATTTTTAATCTTGCTGGTGCTTATAACTTCCTCAATCAAAGCGCCATTCCCGTCGTCAAGGCTTTTTATAACGTTGAGTATCTTATCAATAAAACCTTCTGAAATGTTTTCTTCCTCCTTTTTTTCTTCGGATTCTTCCATGGATTTATCTTCCGGCTTTTTGTAAATAATAGTATTTAACTGAAGTTTTCTTAGCTCAACCCATTTTTTGTTAATTATTTTCCTTATTATTTCTGGCATGATAAAAATCTCTTTTCCGAATTCTCTCGGCCTGCCAATAATAAGAACAACATCTCCAACATCAAAATCGTTTAGCCTGTTGTTTTCAAAAGACCTCACACTTATTTTTCCTGTGCCGTCATCAATGATTATTGAAGGAAATTCTCCATCACCAGATTTTGAAACCACAACAGCTATCAAGTTAACCCTTGATATCTTAAGGCCTTCTTTTGTTATTATGTAGTTGGGCTCCCACCCTTCGCGCCTGACATATTCACCTTTAAGAAGGTTGTTGATGTTTGTAATAATTGCTGGCTGGCGCTGCATTTTCAAATCTTTTGGATTCGGCCCCTCTTAGGCTCGAAAATGTCACCAGAACGCTTCAGCTTTTCAATAATCTCATTAACGTCATCCTCTTCAATGTTCTTGCTCACAGCAGAGCTGACAATCTCTTCTATGGGAATTGGTATTTTCCCAAGCTTTTCCTCTAATTCATTAATAATCTCCCTGACAGTCGCTATTTTCGAGCGCTGCGTTGCAGGAATTCCTGTTGAAATCCTGTCAATGTCAACCATTCCAGTTTCTGGGTCAATTCCCACTTGGTGGAGGCAGAAATGTATTAGGGAAATGGCGCGCTTCGCATCCCTTTTTGTGACTTTGTCAGAAAGCCTTGTCCTCGCGGACGCTTCGGAAAGCCTCACCAAAGCCTCCAATTGCCTTGGAGAAATTGGTATTGGTTTTATTCCTCCTTCTTCTGTTGCCCCACTAGTTCTCATCTTAACATAATAATTTTTTATTTCCTCCAAAGCGCTGTCCGTGAGTTTTGGCCTAACATTCTGGCGCGCGTACGCAATATACTTTCTCATGAGCTCAGTGCTGATTTCTGTTTCCTTTGTTTTGTCTGTTTGGTGGAGGTTAAGAACAAATTTTGCCAGGTCCTCATCCCTATCCTTATCTGGAAGGTCGCGGATTGGAAAAATTAAGTCGAACCTGTTAATAAGCGTTGACGGAAGGTCAATCTGCTTTGCTATCGTCTCATAAGGGTCAAACCTTCCGAATTTCGGGTTTGCAGCTGCCAAAACAGCAGCCTCTGACCTCAGCGTAGCCTGAATGTTTGCCTTGCTTATGCTGACTGTCTGCTGCTCCAATGCTTCGTGCATCGCGTCCCTGTCCTCTTTTGTCATTTTGTCGAGCTCGTCAATCATTACAAAACCTTGGTTTGAAAGTACCAACGCGCCTGCTTCCAAAGCCCAACCTTTCAAGAACTCATCTCTTACAACCGCGGCTGTCAACCCAGCGCCGCTGGCCCCTTTTCCGCTGACATACCTTGCTTTTGGAGCAACAACAGAAGACCTTTTTAGAAGCTGGCTTTTTCCAGAACCAGGATCACCTATTAGGAGAACATGAATGTCACCTCTTGTTACTGCGCCGTCATCGCGCACCTTCCTCAACCCACCCATTAACTGCAGAAGGATGGCTTCTTTAACTTTTTCATGCCCATATATCGAAGGTGCTATTGACTCAACAAGCTTTTCGTAAATGCGTGGGTTCTCAGAAAGCTCTTTCAGCTGTTCTGCCTCTTCGGGTGTTATATCAATTTCCCCAAAGTTTTCCTCAACAGGCTCAACGTAATTTGCTTCCATAAGCAGATCAAACCTTATTGACTGGCCGCCGGTCCTGAGAAGAACAGGAACCTCTTTCACAACACCGGAAACGATTATTCTCGTTCCAGGGTTTGTTTTTTTATCGCTTAAAGGGCTTACAAGGTCGTTTTTCAAAAAAATATTCAGCCTTTTTGCTTGTTCCCCACCTTCAAGTGTTTCAGGCGATTCTTCCAACACAATTTTTTGCGCGTCCACCAAGTCCTTGCTGAGAAGCCTGAACTTTCCTTTCCTGCCGCAGCCGCACGATGAAGGCTCTGTGAATTTCATATCAACCTGTAGTACGGTTATTTCATTCCCACAGCTCGGGCACTCAAACCTCGCAGCAGTTACTTGCGGCCTGACGTCAGACTTCTGCCTTACAATGCCATCAATTACAAGCAGTTTGTTTATGTCTTTGCTTCTTATGTCCCTTATCTTTATGTACTGGCTTTCTGGGAGGTTTTTGAACCTAACGCAAAAACCACTCAAATCGCTGTCCACCTCAAACTGCTCTACTGCTAATTCGGCAGCTTTAAAAACGTCCTCTGGATAATCAATTAGGGTTTCGGCTAGGTCTGGATTGAATTTTGACAGCTCAAAAAAGTCAACAACAAACGATTTCTCGCCTTTTGCTATTGCCTCAAGAAGCTCTTTGTGGTAATTCTTTTCAAGGAATTCGTGAAACTGCCTAATCATGTCAGATGCTTTCATACCCCTTCACCAATCAAAAAAAACAAAAAAACAAAAAATTATTTAACAATCTTCTTAAGGTTCCCTATGAGCTTGTCAAGGGCCTTATGCACTTCTTCCTCGCTCTTCGTGCCAGTGCAGACTATTTTTCCGTTCGTGAAAAGCAGGAAAGTCGCCTTTGCTTCCTTTAGCTTGTAAACAAGGCCTGGGAACTGCTCAGGCTCGTACTCAGTGTTCTCAAGCTTCATGGCCAGCGTGTTAAGGTTCAAGTCCATTCCTACAGAGCCAGAAGCCACGATGTTTTGGATTTGGATTTCTGGTGTTATCGTGATGTTTATGTTAATCTTTTTGAGAGCCTTTATTAT
The DNA here is from genome assembly GCA_003695265.1 of Candidatus Woesearchaeota archaeon. Taxonomy (GTDB): domain Archaea; phylum Nanobdellota; class Nanobdellia; order Woesearchaeales; family J072; genus J072. The sequence continues at coordinate 9,182 of RFII01000069.1, forward strand.
CTTCTTTATTGACTCGTCAACTTTTTCCATTGACCTCGCGCCTGTGCAGACAACGTTGCCAGAGCTGAAGATTAATGCAGAGGTTTTCGGCTCTTTTATCCTTATAACAAGCCCAGGAAACTGCTCCGGGTTGTACTCTGTGTTTGGCAGCGTTGCAGCCATTTTCTCCAATGGAATGTCATGCTTTAAAGAAGTAGAAACGACTATGTTCACAACACTAATACTTTTTGTCCCTTCCTTTTTCTTTTTTTTAGCAGCTTTTTTAGGCATTTTACGCACCCCACATAATTTTATTAGTTTTTAAAGGGAAATCCCTTTTCATTTATAAATACTCTTATTTTTAAACCGTTTTTTTCCAAAATATGCTTTATAAACTAAAACACTCCTTGATTTCCTCTGGAAAAACTTATTCTCTATTTGCTCGTCGACAAATTTTTGCGTGTTTTTTGCTATGAAAATTTGAAGACCCCTTCGTTTCCTGTGGAAATTTTTTGGTTTCAGGCGCTCAAACCCAAGCATAATTTTTTTTATAGAAACACTTATAAATTACTGCAAAAAATCATGGCTTATGAAGACGAAACGCGGGATTTGCGCCATTATTTTCAGTAACGACCTTTTTTTAATACTTAAAAGAATGGGCACATGGCACGGCTGGGAGTTCGTGAAAGGAGCCATAGAAAACGGCGAAACAGACGAGGAAGCGCTGAAAAGGGAGGTCAAGGAGGAAACAGGGCTTGACGTAAAAGAATTCTTCCGTGTCGAGTACCAGACAATCTTTAACAACAAAGGAACAAACATCTCAAACGAAGTATTCCTTGTAAGGCTTGACTCAACACCAAAAATAAATCTTGAAGCACTTGAGCACCCAGAGCACAACGACTATAAATGGGCTTCCAGCGAAGAAGTTCTTTCCACGCTGACATGGGATGAGGACAGGAAGGCATTCCAGAAAGCTCTTCAACTTGTGCAAAAACTTAAATAAATTAACAAACAACTTCTTAACATGTTTGTCGACATTGTGTTTCCTCAGAAAAATGAGAAAGAATTTTTGAGCATGGCAGAAAAGCTGGGCTCAAAGCTATGCTTTGTTTACCCAAAAGAAGAATCTTATGAGAAAGAATTTTCCGGCATAATAACAACCCAGAGCCAAATAACAAAGCTCAAACAAAAAGCAAACCTGCTCGTTGTGAGGGCAGGCGAAGAAAACAGGAAGGCTTTTGACGCAGGTCCGGACATAATCTTCGGCTTAGAAAACTCAAAAAGGCCTGACTTCATCCACCAGAGGAACTCTGGATTAAACCAAGTGCTGTGCAATCTCGCAAAAAAGCATGGAACAATGATTGGGATAAGCTTCGCCGACTTCCTAAGAGCCGAGAAGCCTGCGCAATACCTCGGCAGGGTAATGCAGAACATCATGTTATGCCAAAAATACAATGTTGAAATGGTTGTTGCGAGCTTCGCAAGAACGCCGTACGAGATGAGGCCAGAGCACGAACTAAAATCATTCTGCCTAATGCTCGGAATGCACCAAAAAACAGCAAAAGAAGCAATTAACAATTTACACAAAAAAATTATGATTAATCAAAAGAAAAAAAGGAAAGAATACTATAACGAAGAGATTTACGTGGAAGAAAATTAGAAAATTATTTATAGTTAAAGAATTGTTTTTAAATGAGAAAAAAGGGGTTGCTTTTTGAAATGTGGGAAAAATATATTTTATTTTTAATCTTAATTTTGTTATGCTTTACACCCGTTTTTGCAGTAGAAAACGTAACAAATCTCAATGAAGAATTCCAAAATGCTTTATCTAAATC
>RFII01000070.1 GCA_003695265.1 Candidatus Woesearchaeota archaeon
TCTTGTTTTCAGAAACAGCAGATGATACGTTTGCTTTGTTAACCTCAAGTTTCCTTCTGAGCTTGTGCATTTTTTCAAGCTTTTTCTCGCTTTCCTTAAGCAATGATTCTTTCCTGCTGATTTCCTCTTTTACTTTTTTTATTTTTGGAAGTATCTCACCAATTTTTGTTTTTGTTTCTTCAAGGTCGTGCTCCAGCTCTTTCCTTTGATTCTGTTTTTCTTGCAAGCCCTCTGTTTTCATGCTTTGCATCTTAATCTGCGATTTTAATTCCTTGACATAAATTTGAGTGCTTTCCCTAATCCGCTTGTATTTGTCAATCCCAAAAACTCTTCTAAGTGTGTCAAGCCTTTCCTCTGCGTCTTCTGTTAGGATTTGTTTCATCTGCTCCTGTGGAGTGTAAACAGTGTACCTGTAAACCAAGTCTCGGCTCTTTGTGACAAGCTCTTTTGGATAGCCGAGCAGGTCAAGGATTTTTGCCTTTATCTCAACATGAGTGCCTTCTGTTTTCTTTCCGTTAATTATAATATAACCTGAATCCTGTGTTATGCCGCTCTTCTGTCTTTTTAGGGTTCTTTTCACAACCACTTCCTTGCCATCGATTTGAAAGGTAACTTCTACAAAGCCCTGGTTTTTCCCATGCCTTAGAAGAGTAGATCCTGCCAATTCCTTTCTTTTTAAACCAAACAATGCGAACTCTAATGATAACAAGATTGAGCTTTTTCCAGAACCAATATCACCGCTTAGTAGAACAGAGCCCTCTGGAAAATTGATTTCCTGAGTGGTATAACTTCTAATATTGTTTAACTTGATTTTTTTGATTATCACTCCAAATCCCTGAATCTTAAGAAAGAAAGCTTATATTTATAATTTAGTAAATGAGAGTCACCCAAAAAAAACATTGATAAGTATCCCAATATAATGTATAATAGCCACTACAAGCGTGGCAAGCAACAAATGCTCTGAGATCACCCTTAAAGGGTTTTCTTTTCTTTCTTTTGCAATAAAATAATTCAGGAGTGCCAAGGCAAGCAAGCCCCAAATTACGCTTATTATTATTGCTTTGCCAAGCTCAAAAAACATGATTGGTATAATAAACGTTGATGCAAAGATTAGCTTTGACAGAAAAGTTGAGATTGTGGAAACCCACACATTCTTTGTAGATTTTCTCTCAGATTCCTCTGACATGTGAATTCCTAGAGAATCTGAGAACGCGTCAGCTATTGCGATTGACAGCACTCCTCCCATAACAACAAGTCTAGAGCCAGTGAACGAACTTAACCCAACTATCATTCCCAGTGTAGTTATTATTCCTGAGGTTAATCCAAAACAAATACCTTTTACTGCTGATTGTCTCATTTTATGTTAACTCATTATTTGCTTGTTGTCTCTTACCACATGCCTCAGTATTAGGGGGAACATTAATGTGGTTATAACTGCTGTCGCAACAATTGCTGAGTATAGCTCTATTGGCATGAGGTTGTTGATTCTGGCTATTTCCAACAGAACAAGCTCCATCGCACCCCTTGAGTTCATAGCCCAGCCAACAAGCCATGTTTGCACTATGGAAAGCTTTACAAAATATTTTGAGATGAAAGCAGCGATTATCTTAGCGAAAATCCCAACACCCAATATTATAATCAATAATTTGGGGTACATGACGAATGTTTTGAAGTCCAAATGCAGGCCTATGTTGATAAAGAAGAAAGGGATTATAAAAGCAAATATCATCAGCTTCAGCTCATCCACTATTTTTTCCTCGGCTTTTTTGTTTTTGTTAGCCCATTGTATTATAAGGCCTGCAACAAAAGCTCCGAGTATTGCTCCAAAGCCGAGAAGCTGCGATATGCCTGCAATAACAAGGCCGATAACAAGGATTGTTGAGAAAGTCGCTATTGGAGAGTGCTCGCGCTGAATCTTCCTTATTATTATAGGAACCAGGTGTATTAAAACAAAGGAGATTATGACAAATAATATCAGAAGAACAGGAAACAATGCTAACTTGTAGGTTATTTGGTGCGCTATTGCGAGCAATGCAGCAAGGAAGATTATCTCAAAAATATCATCGATGATTCCGGCTCCGAGGATTATTGTTCCGAGCCTGCTTTTTAGAACACCCATTTCCATCAGGGCGACAAGCGTTGTTCCCTCAGCAGTTATTGAGAGTGAGGCGCCGACAACTAAAGAAGCAATGTTAGAGTAGCCCAAGAGTTTTGTTAGGAAAAAACCAAATATGAAAGGAACTGCAACGGAAAATACAGCCACAAAAACAGAGTCTCTCCCGACTTTTTTGAACTGGTGCAAATTGCTCTCAAGGCCCGCTAGTAGCAAAAGAAAAACAATTCCAAGGTCAGAAAGGAATGCTATGTCTTTTACAACATCACCCAAAAACATTGACTTAATGAAGGGAATGCCCACAATTATGCCCGCAAGGATCTGCCCAATAACTTTAGGGTATCTAAGCGCATGAAACGCTTCTGAAAGGATTAGTGATAAAGTAAGGCAAACCGCAATTATAAATATTGATTCCATTGGAAAACCCCTTTTTTTACATATCTTGCTTTTTTACATATCTTGTTGAACGTTGTGTTATATTAATTTTTTGATTTAATCGTTTAAAGCTGTATTTTTGCGAAAAAAAAATTAAGGGCAACTGGTAATTTTTTTATGAAAAAGAATAAGGTTTACTTAAACAACTTAAACATTTCATCAACAATTATTCTTAATTTGTTATACCCAAGCTCCTTTCCAGCTGCAACCCGCACTATTTTTTGTGGATCTTTTTCATAAGCATTTTTCATTAATTGCATTAATTCAGGGCTCGAATACAGACGCATTAAAGCTCCTGCGTCTTGAACAGCCCTTACTCGCATAAGAGGCTCAGCAGTTTTAGAAGGGTCTAACAAATCAGCTAATTCTGAAACCCAATGAGGAATTCTTTCTTCTAAGTCTTTGACTTCAAGAGCTTTAGCTGCCTTATACCTAACAGAATACCATTCAGAGGAATTGTATAATTCAATCAGTTCATTCCTTGCAGCATTTCTTTTTTTAACGTCAGGCTTTATTTCATCAACAACCCAAACTTTCTGTGGTATGTTATGGCAGTCACAACTACCCCAACAGCTTCCTGCAGAAGAGCTATCACCTGATACGCATGCATCACAATCAATATATTGCTCTTCATAATGCCCTTCCTCAACATTCGCTTCTAAGCCTTTTTTTAAAACCCAAATCCTTCTAAGCGCAACTTCCAAAGATTCCATATTAGTGACATTAATAAAAGAAAATATAAATCTTTCCCCAGAAATTATTTTTAAGGTTTAAAGTAGAGTTGGAAGACAGATTAAAAGATAATAAGAAGATTTGTTATAGGCAAATTAGCTCGCCGTCCGCAAAAACCTTCGGATTCCTAAAAACCTGGTCTAAATGTATTATCGCATATATTGAGCCGCCGAACCAGGCGTTTGAGCCTATTGCGACGTGGGCTGTTCCGAGGGCTTTCTCATTGACGACTGTAGGCCCGATAATGTCTGCGTTTGGGTTAAAGCCAAGTCCGAATTCTCCTATCCTTCGAATCCCCCAAGGGTGCTTTGCCTTTGTGTAAGCCCATTTCAATGTGCTTTCAAGCAGGCGCGCTTTTTCCCCTTTAATAGAAACAACCTCTCCTTCTTCTATTTTCATCTTGATAGGTGACTTAAGAAGGGTTGTCCCGCTTTTGGTTCTCATAGATCCATCAATGACAACTTTGCCGTAAACCTTTTTTCCTCTTGGTGGGATATATGTTTCGCCGCAGGGAATGTTTCCGCCTGTGCCAACCTTTTGGTAATCTCCATTGTTTGCTTTTGCCTTCATTCCCTTAACATTAAAATAAAGATCTGTGCCTGAAGGTGATGTTATGTGGAGCTCATGCGCATTAGTAAAAATTTTTTTTAAAGTGTTTCCTGTTTTTCTCATTTCCTTGTAATCAACATCGATGGATTTTACCAGTAACGGAAAGTTTTTTGTTGAGAGCTGTGACAGGTCTGATGCTGACAAGAATTTGTGCTTCCTCTTTTTTGTGAATTTCCTGAAGCTTTTTATCTCAACCATAGAGCCAAGCATGTTAGAAGTCAAGGCTATTATGATGTTGTTGGGAGGAAGCTCAAGGAGGCTTTCCTCTATGTGCGCAGCTGCTTTTTCACCCTTCTTTTTTGGGTCTTGGATACCCACTTTTAGGTCAAGGTTCAGGTTTTTTGCCGCCAACGCGTAACAACCCGCAAGGAGTGGTGCCGCTTCTTTGCGTGGGTATCCAAGGTCCCCAATTATGAGAACTTCCTCACCTTTTGGCTTTAAGCATTCTTTAAGCACGTTTATGAAGACAGGGTAATGCGTTTTTACAGTTTTAAGTAGGGAGCGCTTTTCTAACAAGCGAAGGTATTCTTTTACTGTGAAAGCCTTATCCATCTTGCCTTAAGCATCAAACAATATTAATATAGTTTTATATGTTTTTTAGGTATTAATATACAA
>RFII01000071.1 GCA_003695265.1 Candidatus Woesearchaeota archaeon
GCCCATACCACCCAAATAATTAATACTTATCACAATTAGGCTGGCTTAACCTTGTTATCGTTAAGTTTATATATTGAAAAGCAAGAGCTCATGCTCATGGCAAATGAAATAACATTAGAGAAATTTTTTGATAAGAGCACGATGTCGGTTCATATCAGGGAAAACACTGTTCCGACCGCAAAAAAAGGCGCTCCGGGAGAATGGAAGCTAGTGGGTATTGGAAAGAAAAAGCTCAGCCCGGCTGAAGTTGAATCAATAGCCAAAGAAATAATAGATGCAACAGAATCAAGGGATGACGGCTTTATAGAAATAGAAAGGGAAGGCTCCTCAATAATCCAGCTCTCTAATTACAGGATTGTTATAACGAGGCCGCCGTTCTCAGACGGGTGGGAAATAACTGCTGTCAGGCCTGTGAAAAAACTCACCTTTGATGACTATGATGTTGATGAGAAATTAAGGGAGAGGATTGCGAACAAGGCAGAAGGAATCCTTATAGCGGGCAGCCCTGGAATGGGAAAGTCAACATTTGCGCAGGCACTTGCAATGTTCTACCTGTCACAGAACAAAGTGGTTAAAACAGTTGAGGCTCCGCGCGACTTAAACCTGCCTGACTCAATAACGCAGTACGCAATATCCCACGGAGACGCTCAGGAAATACATGACATCTTGCTTCTCTCAAGGCCTGACTACACAATATTTGACGAGATGCGCAACACAGACGACTTCAAACTGTTTGCAGACTTAAGGCTTAGCGGCGTCGGAATGGTTGGAGTTGTGCACGCTACAAAGCCGATAGACGCGATTCAAAGGTTTGTGGGTAGGATTGAGCTAGGAGTAATCCCACAAATAATTGACACTGTTATCTTTATAAAAGACGGGAAGATTGACAAGGTTCTCAGACTGGCAATGACTGTGAAAGTGCCTAGCGGAATGACCGAGGCAGACCTTGCAAGGCCTGTTGTTGTTGTGAGCGATTTCACTACAAGAGAGCCTGAGTACGAGCTTTACAGCTACGGCGAAGAAACAGTTGTTGTACCTGTTTCAAAAGCAGCAAGCAAGTCGCCTGCTCTTGAGCTGGCGTCAAGGCAGATAGAAAATTACTTCAAGAGGTACAGCAGGAACGTTGAGGCTGAGGTTGTTTCTGAGAACAAGTGCATAGTTCGAGTTGACAAAAGCGCGATTTCTGAGATTATAGGAAAGCAGGGCAGAAACATAGACAAGATTGAGAAAGAGCTCGGAATGAGCATTGACATCCAGGAAATCGGGGCAGTTTCTAGCGAAGGGGAAATGATTGAATACACCACAAAAATAACTAAGAAGTCAATAGTCTTTTATGTTGAGAAAAAAGCATTGAACAGGGACGTTGACATTCTGATTGGTGGTGATTATTTGCTAACTGCGAAAGTAGGAAGTGGTGGCACAATAAAAATAAAAAAGAATAATAAGATTGGCAGAATAATAAGCCAGGCACTGACAGCAGGTGAAGAAGTTTCTTTGATTGTAAAATAAGTCAGAAATACTCATTATTCTTAAAGAAACCGTGTGAAAAAACCATTTTAGGTATTTGAGGCTGAGCCCTTAATAACACTCCCTTGATTTCATCCCTCAACTTTGCAGCAGCCTCATAATTCTCTCTCCCAACTGCCTTCCTCATTTCTCTGTGCAGGGGAATCAATTCCTTGTAGCAACTGGGAAACTCGGTTGCAAAGTAAAGCTGCTCCCTGAAATTCTGAAGTGCATTAAACACCACTTCATACGGCGCTCCTGGTAGAATAACATTAACTTCAGGGTCTAATCTTATTGCTAGTTCCACATCTCTTGTCGCTCTTAGCGTTAATTCCCATGATTTTCTTAAATGCGCATCATAGCTTTTTGAATTTGGATTCATTCTTTGCGCCCTTTCAAAAAGCAAAACAGCATAATTCTGCGATCTCTTATAATCTTCTTCTAAGTAATCCAAAGCTAATGACAATTCAAGATCAGTTAATTCATAATTTCTTTCTTCTATTTCCTGCTCGAGCAGTTCTCCTAGGTCTTCTCCCGGCTCCTCCGGCGAAAGATAATCCGGAAGGGCAAGATTCAATGTCTCACTATCCGATGTGTTTGGGTTTTTCTCCAGTCTCTCCTTAGCTAATCTTTTTCTTGCAAGGTATTCAAAGATTGATTCCTCCTCCATTGCAAATAACAGAAAAGAACTCATATTTAAATCTTTCGGTTAGTTACTACTTTATAGTAGTTATTGTATTAATGGGTATTTTTACTTATGATTTATTTATAAAATACTGCTTTATCAGACTGTGTAATTCCCAGACTTTATTCTTTCCCTTAACTCACTAACATAAAATGAGGCGTCGCGCTGGTTCTCTAAGCTGTTTCCTCTTGTAAAGTCCTCTCTGTTATTAACTTTCAGCCTGCCATCACCACATTCCTCATAAACAATAACACGGCAGTCTCCAGAAACGCCCTTCTCAAGCTCTAATAAGTAATTACCCTCTCTCGTGAATATTTTTCCTTCGCCGTCTCTCCTAACAACTACAAGATGCCCGTTAGCAGCAAAAGGAGGATGCTTTAATGAAAGACTTGATAAATGAATACCAAAAGTACGCAAATAATTCTCAGTATAAGGCCCAAAATACTCTCTTAGAACTCTTCTGGCTGACCTCATTAATTTAGGATGAACTGCCTGAGCAACAAGGTCATGTATCCCATTTTCTATATTAGGCAATAAAGTCTGGAAGCGCACCATCCTTACTTTCTGTTTTTCTTTTTTTAAGCAATTATGTAAGCAATTATTCTTTTTAAACTTTACTTCAAAAACAGCAAATTTTCCGACGATAAAAGTATGATGCTGTATGATAATCTTGCTTTTAATCAAAAATTATTTAAACACAAAAAAAAGACAAGAACGCATGCTTGACATAAAACTAATTCGAGAAAGCCCTGACTTTGTTAGGGATAAACTAAAGAGAAGGCAAAACCCTGAAATTTTGGAATGGCTGGACAATGTCATAAAAAAAGACAAAGAATACCGCGAGCTGCTCCAAAAAGTAGAATCGCTCAGGCATAAGAGGAACGTTATCTCAAACGAGATTAGGATTCTGAAAAAGGAAGGTAAAAACGCAGATTCAAAAATAAAAGAATCAAAAGAGAACGTAAAAAAAATAAAGGAAACAGAAGAAGAGCTTGGAAAAATCAAGGAAGAAATAAAATATTTTCTAATGAGAATACCTAACCTTCCTCATGACTCAGTGCCTGACGGCAAAGACGAAAGCGAAAACAAAGTCATTAAGAAATGGGGCACTCCGAGAAAATTCAGTTTTCCTGTAAAAAACCATGCTGAGCTTGCTGAAGCCCTAGGCGTTGCTGATTTTGAGAGAAGCGCAAAGATTTCAGGAAGCATGTTTTACTTCCTAAAAGGAGAACTCGCACTACTAAACCTTGCCTTGATAAGGTTTGCAGTTGATTTCCTGATTAAGAAAGGATACACTTACGTTGAGCCACCGTTAATGATACGAAAAAAAGTTGTTGAAGGCGTAACCGATTACGACTTCTTCAGAGAAATGGTTTACAAGGTTGATGGAGAAGACCTTCACCTAATACCCACCGCAGAGCATCCAATAGCAGGAATGCACATGAACGAAGTAATAAAAGAAGATGAGCTGCCCTTAAAATACGTTGGGTACAGCATGTGCTTCAGAAAAGAGCTCGGAAGCCACGGCGTAGACACAAAAGGACTCTGGAGGACGCACCAATTCAACAAAGTGGAGCAGTTCATACTCTGCAAGCCAGAAGACTCCTACAAGTATTACGATGAGCTGCTAAGCAACACAGAACATCTCTTCCAAAAACTCGGAATTCCATACAGGATTTTTGAGAGCTGCGCCGGCGACTTGGGAATCGTCAAGTCCAAAGGATGCGATTTGGAAGGATGGTTTCCAAGGCAGAAGGCTTATGGCGAATTAGCCTCATTAAGCAACTGTACTGACTACCAGGCAAGGCGCTTAAATATCAGAATGGAAGACACTCACGGCAACAGAAGATTCTTGCACACCCTGAACAATACAGCAATAGCCACTTCAAGGGCAATAGTCGCGATACTTGAGAATTATCAGAACGAGGACGGCTCAGTCACAATTCCAAAAGTTCTGGTTCCTTACATGAACGGCATCAAAAAAATAGAGAAGAGAGAAGATAAAGAATAAAAAGTAAATTATAAATACCTAGGAATTCTTGACACTACTTTAGGTGAGTATTATGGCATTATTTAGAAAAGTGTCCGCTCGAGTAAAACTGCGCGAGGCAAAACAGAGAGAAGGTCTGAAAAACCTCAACCCATTAAGGCATGTTTCCAGGAAAAGAGACCGCATAAGAGAAGAGAAGCACGCCCATAACCTAATAGAAGACACATTAAAAGCTGTCACTGATGTCAAAAAAAGCCTTAGCGGAGAAATAGACATTGATGATTACATAGAGTCCTTAAACGAATACGAGGAAAAAGTGAATCAAGCAATAAAAATTATTAGCAGCAGGGGAGAAGACATGGCTATAAAATTCCAGGAGCTTCTCAAAGCAGTAACCAACATGAAATCAATGATGGTGCAGATGAGGCAGCTCCGGGCGCAGAGCAATGAAAAAGCAGCGAGGGCAGCTCAGCTTTCAGAAATAGAAATTGCAAAGCTTAACGTAGAACTTGAGGCGCTTGGAAAAGTGTGCGACACATTAAGAAAACTATTCCTTGCTGAGATGGACCAAGCAGAAAAGATAAAGAAAATAGCCTAAACTTCAAAAAACATAAGCGAAAATAATAAAAATTTAGGCTGATTATCAAGAGGCAATGCCACTGTTCAAAGATATCCTCAGCTCAGAAGAGAGCCTTTTCATGAACACTATTGCTCTTGATTATGATTACATCCCCAAACTCGTGCCGTACCGCGAGCAAGAGCAGCGCTACATAGCAGCCTGCATAAAGCCACTGCTGCAGAAGCGCAACGGCAAAAACCTTCTCATCTACGGCAGCCCTGGAGTCGGAAAAACAGTAGCAGTAAAGCACTTATTCAAAGAGCTGGAAGAAGAAACTGATGACGTCATAGCAATATACGTTAACTGCTGGCAGAAAAACACGCCCCACAAAATTATTCTCGAAATGTGCGACCAGCTTGACTACAAGTTCACTCATAACAAGAACAGCGACGAGCTCTTCAAAATACTGAGAGACATGCTGAACAAGAAATCTGTAGTCTTCTGCTTTGACGAAATCGACAAGCTAGACGACGCAGGAATACTTTACCAAATATCAGAGGAAATCTACAGGAAAACAATAATCCTCATAACAAACTTCAAAGACTGGATTGCAGGCCTGGATGAGCGGATAAAGTCCAGGCTCACAATAGAAATGCTTGAATTCAAACCTTACAACAAAGCAGAGACAAAAGGAATACTAAGGCACCGCTTAGATTACGCTTTTGTGAAAGGCGTGTGGGATGAAAAAGCTTTCGACTTAATAGCAGAGAAAACCGCAGAGCTCAAAGACATCCGAACAGGACTCTACCTTATGAGAGAATCAGGAAACGAAGCAGAAAACAATGCATCAAGAAAAATAACAGTCGAACACGTAAAGGTCGCAATTGCCAAGTTTGACGACTTCTCCATAAAGAAAAGTACTGACTTGGATGAGGATGAGCGCTTTATCCTAAGCATAATAAAAGAGAATTCCGGAAAGAAAATCGGCGAATTATTCAAGCTCTACAAAGAGCAGGGTGGAAAAGCAGGCTACAAGACATTCCAGCGCCGAATAGGTAAATTAGAAGCAAACAGCTTTATTTCTGTAAAGAAAATAGTCGGCGGCCCAGAAGGCTCCACAACCATAATCAATTATGAGAAAACAAAGAAGCTGACAGAATTCTAAGCACTGCCCACTGGACATTCACTCGGACGAGGTATTTAAAGCTGAAAATCTAAGTTCTAAAAGTGCTTGCCCCATAGCTGCACTTTAAGTTTGGCAGGAAAGAAGAATCCTGCCATTATTTTTTTAGTGGAGGTGAAACAAAATGAGCGACGCAGCAGTGATCGAATACACAGAGCAAAAGTACGGCGTGCCACGCCTAAGCGAATCATTCCAGGCAGAAATAAGAGACCTTTTCATAGAAAGCGTGATGAAAGCAACAAAAAAAAGAATGAGGTGATAAATATGATAGGCTTGTTTGAAACAGAACTTGACAAAGATGATATCTACAGCGAGGAAACAACGGGCCTGTGGCTGGAAGACGACAAGATATCCTCTGCTGAAGAAGCATTCATGCTCGGCTACCTGAAAGCATGATTTTTCCTTTTTTTTAAGCAAAAAGAATTCTGCTTGGTATTCCCAAAATATTTTCAGCATAAACCAATAATTTTATATTTTACCAAATATTAAATAAAAAAAAATAAGCAACAAAAAAGGGTTTAAAACATACAATCTTATTTTGAGGGGGGTTTAAAATGCGAATATTGCCAAGATATGAAATTGACCAAGGAAGAGTTCCTTTTGCAACAGGCCTTGAATATGCAACAGGCTCTGACTCTGAAGAATGGACCAATCTGGACAGGACAAGAATTTTAAGTGTGTTAAATGATTTACAAAGAAGCGGCGTGCTTAATTTCTCACCTATTGAGAGAACAGTTGAGATTACTTTTAGAGACGGACATTCTTATTTGCTCGCAACAGGAAGCCCTGTGGAAGGCAATTTCCAACCAGAAGCAGTATTCCCTCATTTGGACCACAGCACAGCACAATACAACGCCTTGTACTACATAGATAAAGGAACAAACAGTGTTGTTTACAGGCCACAAGAGGGCTTTGGCAGCTGGGAACATAAAGATCTGCTCCTTGTTGATATGGCAATAACAAAGCTGACAAACGAATTAAGCGAACGTTTTTTAGCGGAAGAAAAAGCAAGGGCAGAATCTGATGACTAATTGATGACTAATTAAGCCATAACACATAAACAATTATAAGCTGTTTGTTTTACTCTTATAAATTTGAAAGTTATACGAACTTCCTGTTAAAAAATCTGACAATAATCCGGATAACGACTCAAAATAACCATTGTCATCCAGATGCTTTGCGACTTTTGTAATAATACTAGACTCAATTCTTCTTATTAAAGTATCATACTTAATATCATGTAATCTGCTTTTGTAAATTTGTTCAGAAAAAAGGGTTTGTTGTGATTTAATATGAAACCTATACCATTGAGTGTCAGGATGCATTAGTCTAACACCCCTCCCTCTATTAACAATTTTCAAGTCTGATTCCGGCACTTCTGCATCCTCACCAAGCATTCTTCTCAGCTGCGCCACAACAACTGGAAGATAAGTTTCTCTTGTGCGCCTCAAATGCTGCGCTCTCTTTTCCAAAACATAATCATTCCCACTGAAATGCTGGAGATGAGCCAACACTCTCCCAATAAGGTCATCTAAATCATCGCACTCAATGATTGCTCCGGCGCTTACGAGCTGCCTGTACCCATATTGTGCTGTGTCTGAAGGAGGAACCATGAACAGGGGGCCGCCCTCTGTTGCTTCCACGAAATTATGCAAAGGAGCTGATGAAGGCGAAATGTTGTGCGCGTTTATAGTAGCGTCAGCAACCGCATAATAATCCTTTAAGACGCCGTGCTTTTGAACAGAACGAACCCTTCTTTTTGCCTTCTTGCTCAATCCTAAGCTTTCCACATCAACACATCCAACAAGGTAGACATTAGCGAATTTTGATGCTTCCTCAACAATTCTTGCAAGTTCTCGAGAGAAATCCGCGTATCCTATAACTAAAACAGGCCTGTCAGAAGGGATATCATACTTTTTTCTTAGTTCTGTTTTTTCCTCATCAGTTAATGGGGCAACGCTGTTTTTCAAGATTGATATGTCAATGGATAAGTCTCCACAATCACCTATGTCAGAATAGCATCCAACCACAGCATCGATTGAATTTAACTGCTCAGCTGTTGGAGAAGAAGCCAGGACCTCTCTGGCGCGCTCTGTATTGATAAAGCCGCCAAAAAACAGGTTGGCATTAAGCCCGTTCTCTGGCAAGTGCTCAGACAAGAAATCATAAAGGGTCTTTAAAGCGTAAAGGTCGGCAAGCTCCCTAACCTGAAATAACACATTCTTTGTCCTGGCTTCAACAGCCTGCTCCAAAGCTTCCATAATAATTGTGATTAGTAATTTGGCTATATAAATCTTTCGATTTTGTTATCACTTATAAGTAATAAATAAAAA
>RFII01000072.1 GCA_003695265.1 Candidatus Woesearchaeota archaeon
GATCTAGTATAAGTCATAAATTTTAAAACACAATATCTGTATATAAGTATTTCTTTTTAATAATAATTTTTATACCACTCAATAAACCTTCTCATTCCTTCCTCAACACTAACCTTTGGCTTAAATCCGAGGAGACTTTTTGCTTTTGATATGTCTGCGTATGTTATTTTCACGTCTCCTGGCTGGATTGGGTATCGTCTTATTTTTGCTTTTTTTCCGAGGTGCTTTTCAATAATGGAAATAAAGTCTCGCAGTTTTATTGTGTTTGAGTTTCCGAGGTTTATTATTTCGTATTTAAAAGGCTTGTTAAGCGCGGCAATTATTCCGTCAACGACGTCTGTTATGAATGTGTAGTCTCTTCTTGTTGTGCCGTCTCCGAACATTTTTATCGGTTTTCCTTCATTAATCCATTTTGTGAAAAGGTAAGGTGCCATGTCCGGCCTTCCGCGCGGCCCGTAAACTGTGAAGAACCTTAAGCAAGTGACGTTTATTTTGTATAAGTGGCTGTACGTGTAGCAGTAAAGCTCGCATGCTTTCTTTGATGCTGCGTAAGGTGATATTGGCTTTTCCACTTTGTCTTCTTCTGAGAAAGGCACTTTTGTGCTGTTTCCATAAACAGATGATGATGAGCCGAAAATAAAATTTTTTATACTGTATTTCTTTGAGAGTTCCAGAAGGTTTAATGTTCCTTTAATATTGGTGTCCTCATACAATAATGGTTTTTCAATTGAGGACCTGACACCGGCTCTCGCTGCTAGATGTATTATTCTGCTGATTTTGTTGTTTTGAAAAACTTGTTCTAATTGGTCTTTGT
The DNA here is from genome assembly GCA_003695265.1 of Candidatus Woesearchaeota archaeon. Taxonomy (GTDB): domain Archaea; phylum Nanobdellota; class Nanobdellia; order Woesearchaeales; family J072; genus J072. The sequence goes on from RFII01000072.1 coordinate 815, forward strand.
GAGTGATGTCTATGTTTAAGAATGAGTAGTTTGGGTTGTCAAGGTTGTGCTGAATGTTCCTTATTTTTATTTTAGTTGGATAATATGAATTGAGGTTGTCTAAGCAGATAACTCTTTTTCCAATGGACAAAAGCCTGTCGCAGACATGGCTGCCGATAAAGCCTGCGCCGCCTGTAACAAGGATTGTTTCTCCCATAGAGGAGTGAAGAAAAATGGGTATATTTAAACCTTTTTCTTTGACCTGTATTCTTTGTCTGCTGCTTCCAGGCCTTCAAAGCTTCCGATGTCAAACCATTTCTCATTTGGTTTTGTGCCGTAGACAAAGCCGTACACTTCAGATTTCTTATACAGGTATTGTATGAAATGGCCTGCTTGGTCTCTGCTCTTGTGTTTTTCCATGTACTCATTAAGCTGTTTTATAGTGTTTTTTGTGAACATGTAAATTAGTGTTGCGGAAAGGGTTGATTTGGGGTTGTGCGGCTTCTCTTCAAAGCTTACTATTCTGCCTTTTTTGTTTATCTCGGCAATTCCGAATTTCTTTGCGTACTCATAATTTTTCACGTCATAAAGAGCTATTACAGGAGCGTTTTTTTCTTTGAAGAACTTTTTCATTTCTTCAAGGCCGAACTGGAACAGGTTGTCGCCTGCAATTATCATCAAGTCCTCATCAAGTTTTTTCTTGTCAATAACGAATTGTATGTCTCCTAATGCGCCGAGGCGGACGTCCTCTGACATTGTGCCGTCATTCAAAATCTCAATGTTTTCGTTATCTGGATAGTATTTAAGCCATTTCTCAAACTGCGGGAAGAATTTGTTGTTTGTGACAACGTAAATTTTGGTTGTTATTGGCCTTATTTTTTCTATTATGTATTCTATTATCGGTTTGTCTGCTATGTTAATCAAAGGCTTTGCGATCTTTTTTGTCATGGGATACATCCTAACAGCGTATCCTGCGGCAAGTATTATTGCTTTCATTTTTTACCAGCACACACCTTGATAGTTTTTAGGCCTTTTACCGTCGAAAATGTTTTTTCCGTCAATCACTAGTTTTTCTTTGTAATCAACGTCTTTGAACTCAGGCCATTCTGTCAGTATAAGCGCGACGTCAGCAGAGTCGACTGCTTCCTGCGCGCTTGAAGCGTATTTCAAATGTGGAAACAGCTTCTTAACCTTGTTGACAGCCACTGGGTCAAAGATTATTAGTTCTTTGTCGTCCAGCAGGAGTTCCTTTATGATGCTTAGGGAAGGGCTTTCCCTAATGTCATCTGTTCCTGCTTTGAATGTCAAGCCAAGTATGGCTATTTTATCATTATTAAACTTATCGTTTTCATCAAGCAGTTCCAATAGTTTTATGGGTTGGTCGCGGTTAACGTCAAGTACTGACCTGAGAAGCCTGGGATGATAGCCGTGCTCTGTCGCCTTGTAAATTAATGCCTGGACGTCTTTCGGGAAGCAGCTGCCGCCAAACCCTATTCCTGACTTAAAGAACTTCCTTCCTATGCGATGGTCTAATCCTACAGCTTCTGCAACTTTGTTAGTGTTTATTGACATTTTCTTGCAAATGTTTCCGATTTCATTAATGAATGACAGCTTTGTTGCTAGGAAAGCGTTTGATGCGTACTTTATCATCTCCGCCTCCTTAAAGCTTGTTCTTATTATCGGCGCCTCGAATTTTTTGAATATTTCTTCTGCAGCCTTAATAGAATCATTGTCATTTGAGCCTATTACTATTCTGTCAGGATTTCTGAAGTCTTCAAGGGCTGAGCCTTCTCGCAAAAATTCAGGGCAGGAAACTGCCCCAAAACCATTAGGGTATTTTTTTCCTGAATGCTTTTCTATCTGTGGTATTACTGTTTCTTGCATTGTTCCTGGAACAACAGTGCTTTTTACTATGATGTAATGCTTGCCTTTTTTTCGTTTTAGGGCTATTCCTATTTCTTGAGAAGCCTTTTTTATCTGGTCCAAGTTTATTGAGCCGCGCTTTCTGGAAGGGGTGCCTACGCAGATAAAAGTGGCATCAGAATTTAGCACAGCAGCCTTAAAATTGGTGGTTGCCTTCAGCTTTGAAGGAACCACTTTAACCAATAATTCTTTCAGCCCTTTCTCATATATTGGAGGTGTTCTCTCGTTGATTAGTTTTACTTTTTCTTTGCTTATATCGACGCAGGTTACCTGATGGCCTTTTTCTGCAAGGCCTGCCCCTGTTATTAGCCCAACATATCCTGTTCCTATAATGCTTATGTTCATAGATTGTTATGAAGCAAAATAATATAAATATATTACCTTTATCCTACCTTATCCGATAAATATATATAGTTGTTTTGGTTTATTGCATTTTATGAAGGAAAAAATCTCGATAACTCTTAACAAAAAAATAATTCAGGAAATTGACGGCATTGTTGACAACGTGTTCATAAGGAACAGAAGCCAGGCAATAGAATACCTTGTTAACAACGCTTTGGGCCAGCAAAAAACAGCAGTCATTCTTGTCGGCGGCCCTTTGGAAAAGTTGAGGATAAACGGACAATTCAAAATAACAGCAAAGGCTGGCAACCTCACAGTAGTGGAGCTTGCTGTTAAGAAGCTGCGCGAAAACGGCTTCAAGAAAATTTTTGTAGTTGGAAAACATCCAATATTGACGGCTGTGTTTGACGTCGTGAAAGAAGGCTCAAGGTACGGAGTATCAATCAATTATGTTGAGGAAATAAGAGCAGAGGGCAGCGCGGAATCTCTAAAGTATTTGCGTGGGAAAATAAGGAGCAGCTTCCTTGTCGTGTTCGGAGACATAATATTTGAAAGGATAAACATTCAAAAGCTGTGGGAAGATCACATAAAGCAGCGCGGCATCGCCACCCTTATGCTCACAACATCTGCTACGCCTTCAAAAAAAGGAGTTGTCAAGGTTGAGGGCAACAAGATTCTTGAGTTCATTCAAAAGCCAAAAACAACAGACATTTATCTTGGATTCTCATCCATTTTTGCTGCGGAGCCGGAAATACTTGAGTATGAGGGCAAAAGCCTTGAATATGATGTTTTCCCAAAGCTTGCAGAAAAAGGACTCCTGATAGGGCATTTGAGCAGTGAGAAAGAGATTCATATAAACACTTTGGAAGACTTAAGAAACGCAAACAAAAAATGTTAAAATGGCAAGCCAATTCCTAGAATTTCCTTTAATTCCTCGCTCGGCTCCCACAGGGGCTCAAAAACAATTTCTATCTCAGCCTCAAAGCCTTTTTTCTTTAATTCCTCGGTTAAATTGTCGATGAGTATTTGGCCGTAGGGGCACATGGGGCTTGTAAAAGTCATGTAAATGTTTACTTTTTTCCCTTTAACTTTGAGGTCGTAAATTAGTCCGAGAGTCCATATGTCAACACCTATTTCGGGATCAACGATTTTTTTCATGACTTCTATTATTGGCTTGTTTTCTTCTATTTTTTCCATTTCTGAGGCTTCTTTCTTTTTGAATTCACTCATTTTAGCAAGTTAAGAAACATGAGAATACCCTTTTGATTCTATTTCATGAGCCAGCACGTCGCCCTTTGCTTCCTTGGTAATCCTGCCTTCTTTTATTACGCTGACTTTGTCAACTTTAATGTATTTTAATATCCTGTTGTAATGAGTTATGAGCAAGCATCCCATGCCGGTGCTCTTTTTTATTGTGTTAATGCCGTTTGCTATTGTTTTGAGGGCGTCAATGTCAGTGCCGCTGTCTGTCTCGTCAAGTATTGCGAATTTCGGCTGGAGAACAGCTAATTGCAGGATTTCTGATTTCTTCTTCTCACCTCCTGAGAAGCCCTCGTTCAAGTACCTTCTTCCAAATTTTTCGTCTATTCCAAGGAGTTTCATCTTCTCTTTCAATAATTTGTGAAAGCTGACAACGTCAAGCTTTTCTTCCTTTAAGTTGTTGTATGCTGTCCTTAAGAAATTGCTTATAGTTACTCCGGTCACTTCACATGGGTATTGGAATGAGAGGAATAAGCCAAGCTTTGCTCTCTCATCAGCGCTCATCCCAGTAATGTCTTTGCCGTTCAGCAGGATTTTTCCTTTTTCTACCTTGTACTTTTGATTGCCCATTATAACGTTTGCTATTGTGCTCTTGCCGGAGCCGTTCGGGCCCATGAGGGCATGTACTTTCCCGGACTCTATTTCCAGATTAACGCCTCTCAGTATTTTTTTTCCGTTAACGCTTACATGCAGGTTTTTTAATTGCAGCTTAGCCATGATTATTCACCCATTTTCTCTATTATTTTTTTCAAGGCCCTCCAGGAAAGTAGGCCGCATTTCATCCTCACAACACCTAAAGGCACGCCTATCATTTCTAAAATATCGTCTTTGCCAAGCTTTTCTAATTCAGCAAAGGCCATTCCTTTTATTTTTTCAGTGAGCATTGACGTTGCTGCCATGCTGATTGCGCACCCTTTCCCGACAAACTTCGCGTCAATTACTTTTCCGTTTTCGACTTTAACATAAAGCTTTACCTCGTCTCCGCACAGGGGATTTGATTCTTCCTGGCAGAAGCTGTTTTTTATTTCGCCGAAGTTTCTAGGGTGCTTGTAATGGTCAAGGATGTTTTCCTTGTATATTTCGTCTTCGCCAACCCAATCAGGATTTGTGTCCTCGCTCATTTGAAAACCTCTTTGACCTTTTTAATGGCGGCAACTGCCTTGTCTATGTCTTCTTTTGTGTTGTACAAGTATATTGAGATTCTGCAAACGCTGCTCTCTTTCAAGACGCTTTTGATGAAAGGCATGGCGCATAGATGGCCCGTCCTTATCGCAACATTGCACCTGCTCATTATTGTGGAAACGTCATGTGGGTGAACTCCTTTTATGTTAAAGCTTATTATTCCGCTGTCTCCGTTGCTGTAGATTTTGATTCCTTCAATTTTTTTCATCTGCTCAAGCGCGTAATCCTTTAGAGCGTCTATGTGCCTTCTTATCCTCTTGATTCCAATGTTATTTATGTAGTCGATTGCTTTTCCAAGCCCAATGGCTGATGCTATTGGTGGTGTTCCAGCCTCAAACTTCCAGGGTATGTCGTTCCATTTTGAGTCCTTAAAGCTTACTTCTGAAATCATGTCCCCGCCGTAAAGGAAAGGGCTTATTCTTGCCAATAATTCTTTTTTCCCGTAAAGCACGCCGACACCTGTTGGGCCTAGCATTTTGTGGCCGGAGAAAGCAAGGAAGTCTACGTCATCATCCTTGACATTAATTCCTAAATGCGGGACGCCTTGCGCCCCGTCAACGACTAACAAGGCGTTTTTATTGTGGGTAATCCTGCTTATTTCCTTTAAGTCGTTTATTCCGCCTGTGACGTTGCTCATCTGGGTGACAGAGACTATTTTGGCGTCTGAGTTTCTTAACAACTCTTTCAAGTGCTCAGTATTTACCCTGCCGTTCTGTGTCTTTGCGTAGCTTGCTTTTCCGAGCTGCTGCCATGGAACCAGGTTGCTGTGGTGCTCTAACTCGCTGAGAATCACTTTTCTTCCGAAGTCTCTTGTTAGTGAGTAAGCGAGCAGGTTTAAGGATTCTGTCGTGCTCTTGGTGAATATTATTTCTTCAGGCTCAGCGTTTATGAAATCAGCTATTTTCCTGCGAGCCTCCTCATATTCAAGCGTTGCTTTTTCGCCGAGCTTGTGGATTGCCCTGTGAACGTTAGCATTGTAGTTTAGGTAATATTCCTTTATTGCTTCAACAACTGGTTTTGGCGTCAGGCTTGTCGCTCCGCTGTCTAAGTAAGCCGTGTTTTTTAGGACTGGAAAATCCTTTCTTATCTTCTCAATATCAAATTCTTGTTTTTTCTTCATTTCCATTTCTCAGCAATAGTTTTCTTCACGCTTTCTTTAAGGCTAGTGTTGCTGAGTTTCTCGATAAACGGGCTGAAGAACCCTTCTATTATTAGTTTTTTTGCTGTTTTTTCGTCCAAGCCGCGGCTTTTCATGTAAAACAGCTTTTCCTCATCAACCTGGCTTATGGTGGCTCCGTGACTGCAAGCAACATCATTGTTCTCAATCTCAAGATTTGGAACCGCCTCAACTGCTGCGTCTTCGCTGAGGAGTATTGTGTCAGATTTTTGGTAGCCTTCGCAGCCAACAGCATTTGGGTTTATCCTTATAAGGCCTGTGTGAAAAGCCCTGCTTTTGCCGTTCAGGACGATTTTGGCTAAGATGTCGCTCTTGCTTTTATCGGCTTTGTGGATTACCTCGTTGTTAATCTTAAAAACGCTTTTTCCGCTGCCGAAAACTATGCTGAAGCTGCTGCAATTGCTTCCTTTTCCCTTAAGGATTGTTTTAGTTTCAGAATTTGTTTTTGCCTCGCACAAATAGCAGTTTAGCCAGTTCAGCGCAGCGTTTTTACTAATTATTCCTGTCTTGTTTGAAAAGCTTTCAATCTCTTTTTTGTAGTTGTGGATTGAAATGTAATTAACCACAGAGTTTTCGCCAACGATTAATTCTATTTTTTGATTTGTGAAGCCTTTTGAAAGTTCTGTAATCCTGGCTGAGCTGTTCTTTCCCACGCTCACTTTAATGCTGCCCTTTCCCTGAAAAATTATTTTTATTTCTTCTTTGGAATTGTCAGGAATTCCGAGCAAATAATCGTTTCCTGTGTTTTCAACACGCACTCTGTCGCTGGAAATTATGTTCATCCTACAGTGCCCTCCATTTCCAGCTCGATTAGCTTGTTAAGCTCAACAGCGTACTCTAACGGCAGCTGCTTAACTATCGGCTCTATGAAGCCGCTGACAACCATTTGAATTGCCTGCTCCTCGCTAAGCCCCCTCGACATTAAGTAAAATATTTCGTCTTCACCTATTTTTCCAACTTTTGCTTCGTGCCCAACATCGACTTTGTTAGTGTTTATTCTCATAATCGGAAAAGTGTTTGAAACGCTTTTTTTGTCAAGTAGGAGTGCGTCGCATACTACGCTGCACTTGCTGTTCTTCGCATTCTTTGTTATCTTAACCAATCCTCTGTAAGTTGAGATTCCTCCGTCTTTGCTTATACTTTTTGCCTTTATCGTGGAAGTTGTGTTTGGAGCGACATGAATAACTTTGCTTCCTGTGTCCTGGTTTTGGCCGCGGCCTGCAAAAGCTATTCCCAACGAGTCTGACCTTGCGCCTTCTCCAACCAACACGCTGCACGGGTAGAGCATAGTGCATCCTGAGCCCATATTTCCATTAACCCATTCTATAGTGCCGTTTTCTTCAACAATAGCCCTTTTTGTGTTAAGGTTGAAAGTGTTTTTGCTCCAGTTCTCAACGCTTGAGTACCTTACCCTAGCATTTTTGTGGACGAAGATTTCGACACAGCCGGCATGCAATGCGCTTTCCTCGTACTGCGGCGCTGAGCAGCCTTCTACGTAATGAACCTCGCTTCCCTCATCAGCTATTATTAGTGTGTGCTCAAACTGACCTCCTCTTTGGTAATTCATCCTGAAATAAGCTTGTAGGGGCACTCTCACTTTGACATTCTTTGGTACATAAATGAAAGTGCCGCCGCTCCACACAGCAGCATGCAACATTATGAACTTGTGGTCTGTTACAGGAATGCATTTTGTCATGAAGTATTTCTTCACAAGCTCGGGGTATTTTTGGACTGCTGTGTCCATGTTCTCAAATATTATGCCTTGATTTTCCCATTCCTTCTTCAAGTTGTGGTATGCCATGTCAGAATCAAACTGAAAGCCTGCTCCACTCAAGCTCCTTTTTTCTGCTTCTGGTATTCCAATCCTCTCGGCAGTTTTTCTTATTTCCTCGGGCAAATCTTCCCATCTTTTTGACTCTTTTGTTCCAGGCTTGACGTAATAATGGATTTTGTTAAGGTCTAGTTTTTCCTTTACCTCTTTAGGCCCCCATGATGGCAGTGGTGTTTTGTTGAACCAATTCAGGCCTTGCAGCCTTTTCTTAAGCATCCATTCCGGCTCATTCTTGTCCTTAGAGATAAATCTTACTAATTCCTCAGTTAGCCCCGGCTTTGCAACGTACTTGTTTTTGATAATTGCTGCATCGTCGTATCTGCTCCTGTCAATCTTGAAGCTTTTCATCCCCATGTTTTCTTCCTCCAAAACACTTGATCAGCTCAGGGCAGCATTCTTTTGGAATGTCTGAGAACTGCTTGTGCAATTTACACATGATTTTTGTGTTTCTTATGATTCTTAACAGCCGCTGCATTTCCCTCAAATAAGATAATTTGTCCTTAATCAGACTGGCTGATTTTTTGATTTCTTTTTGGATTGAGTCATCAAAACTGATTTTGTTACCTCTTTTTCCGCTCAGGTACTGGCTGACAGCAGCCTTGTCAATTGAGAAAAGCTCGGCTATTTCTTTCTGCTTCATGCCATTGTTTTTCATATTAATAGCAAGATTCCTTCTTAAAGCAGGCATTATGTAATATACTTCTATTTCTTGTGGCTGCAGTAATATTGAACCCATAAAAAAGTTAACTATAGTTAAGTATATAAATATTTTGGTAAAGAA
>RFII01000009.1 GCA_003695265.1 Candidatus Woesearchaeota archaeon
AATCCTTCATGAGACCGCAAAATTAGATTCCCAAATAAAGGAGCTTGATGAGAAAATCAAGAGGATCAACCCAGAGCCTGTTGGCAAAACAAGGGAAGAACTCTTGGAAGAATCAGATGCTTTGCAAAAAAAAATAAATAAATTATCAGGAGAAAAACTGCAATTAAACGAGAAAATTGAATCGTGCTCAAGGCAAAAAGAAGATCTTGAGAAAGAATTAAAGGCGAAAGCGGAAATATCAAAAGACCTCATCATAAAGGAATCAGAGCAGAACAGCCTCACCCTAAGCCTTGCAGAAAAGCCAAGCCTTGCCAAAACAGTCGAGGAGCTCGACTTGCTGCTTAAAAACATTTCTCTTGAGATGAACGAGCTCAATGTTAAGAAAAAAGCAGCTGAAGACATTATTCTAAGAGTGAAGGGAATGCAAGTCTGCCCAACATGCCTCCAAAAACTAAGTGCTGAGCACAAGAAGGTTATTGCTGATCAGAAAAACTCTGAAATAAGCCAGCTTGAAAGAGTGATAAGGGAAAAGAAAAAAGTTCTCTCACAGAAAGAAAACGAGCTTAAAAGCCTGAAATCAAGGCTTGAAAAACTTGATGAAGCAGAGCAAAGATTAAACATTCTCAAAGTGGAGATAATCAATCTGAAAAAAATCAGCAGTGAAGTTGTGGAAAAGCAGAAAATTCTTGCCTCTATAATAAAAAAGGAGGAAGAACTTATTAAGAAAAGGGGTGAGCTTTCTAAAATAGATATTAATGAGTTAAACCAAAAACTGGCAGCCAACAAAAAACTATTGCAAAAAATAATTGATTTTGACCTTCAGGTAAAAGAAAAAAAAGGGCTGGTTGAGCTTCTGAATGACAAAATAAAAAGAAAAGAAAAACTGGTGGAAGCACAGGCAGAACTCTTCTCAAAAATAAAGGAGCTGAAACTTGAGTCAGCGCGGATTGAGCAGGAATTATCCTTATTTGAAAGCGCTGAGGAAGAGCAGAAAGCATTAAGACAGTCTTTTGAGAAGCTGAAAAACGAGTTGCAGGCTCTTGAAATGAGCAAATTAGGTCTTGAGAAAGACTACTCCATGCTCAGCGAGCAAATAACCTCTTTAGACAAAGAAATTAGGTCAATGGAAGAAACACTTCAGAAAATAAAAAACTTATCAAAGCTGCAGCACTGGCTTGAGAATTACTTTGTAAAACTTGTTTCCATAATGGAGCGTGCTGTGATGACAAGCATTTACCAGGAATTCAACCACTTGTTTGTTGAATGGTTCTCCCTATTAATTGCAGACGAAGGCCTGAGCTGCAGGCTTGATGACAGCTTCTCGCCACTGATAGAGCAGAACGGCTATGAGTCAAGCTTTGAAAACCTTTCAGGAGGGGAAAAAACATCTCTGGCCTTGGCTTACCGCCTGGCATTAAACAGCGTTGTTAACCACTTAATCCAAAACATAAAAACAAAAGACCTTCTAATCCTGGATGAGCCGACAGACGGCTTTTCCTCAGAGCAGCTCGACCGCGTAAGAGACGTCTTCAACCAGATAAAGACTAGGCAGCTCATCATCGTGAGCCACGAGCCAAAGCTTGAAAGCTTTGTAAACAACGTGATTAAAATACAGAAAGAAGAGCATGTGAGCAATGTTTTCTGAAGATAAGATTTTATGGTAAACTTTTTTATGATAAATTATAAATATCATTCAAATTTTCTTCTTTAATCAAAAGGGGCCATAGTGTAGCTTGGCCATCATGTGATGGAGCAACTATCATACAAGCTCGGGGTTCATGGAGCAAGCATTTTGCTGGCTGTGACATGGACAGCTTGTGACCAGGGTTCAAAATAGGTTTTTGCAAGAAACCTGATGAAAATCCCTGTGGCCCCACTTATCATCTTAGAAAAGTATATAAATAAGTCTAGCATTTAAAAAGATGGTGGTACTGTTGAAAAAGCTTACATTCCCTTTGTTATTTGCCTTTTGCATTCTTGCTTTTAGTGCTGAGGCTGTTTTGGTTGCTGATCTTCAGCCAATAAACGCTGAGATTTTCCTGAATGAAACAGCAAAGTACAATTTAACAATCACAAATTTTGGAAATACTCCAGACCACTTTATTATCTACACGCAGGACCCTCGCTGGCATGTTTCCACAGAGCCAAAGGTCTCCCAGATTGCTGCTGGCGAAAAAACAATTACTACTTTGGAAATAAAGCCTTTAAGCGGTTTGAGGGAGCGCCTCCACATAGTAAACATTTACTTAAAGTCTACAATAACAACGCAGGTGATTGAAAAGAGCGTTGTTGTTAACATAAAATCAACGACACCTCCTGAGCCGAAGGAATACTTGCCCAGTGTGAAAATGGATGCTGAGATTTCTAATAATGGAAGGCTGGATCCAAGGGAGAAGGTTGTCTTGACACTCTTATTTGAGAATAGGAATTCTTTGAACATTGATAACCTTGAGATTCTCATTGACAGCAACCTAATAAAAGACGCGTCAACAACACAGCTTGGTCCTTTGGAGCAAAGAAAGAAAATATTTACTTTCGAGCTTGACCCTTACACAAAGCCGCAGGATGATTCGCTCACGATAATGGCTGTTGTTGGGAACAGGACTGTAGCAACAATTGATAACATGCCACTGACCATCCTTCCGTACAGCCCTTTCTTTGAAAGGGAAAAAAAGGAAGAAAAAACGTTTTTGGCAAGCTTTCAGAAAATAACATTTAAGAACATTGGGAACGTTCCCAGAGAAGAAGACGTTAAAATAAGAACAAACCCGATAGTTGAGTTCTTTACAAAAACTTTCCCAAAGGCAAACTTGGAAAAGGAAAATGGTGAAACCTATTTTGTGTGGAACATAAATCTTGAGCCTAACAGTGAAACCAGTATTTTAATAAGCACTGATTACCGCGGCTTGTTCTTCACTCTTTTGCTTATAATAATTATAATAATTTCTTATTACGTTTTCAGGAGCCCCCTTGTTGTTCAAAAGGAAGGGATTAAGATAGGGCAAACCGAGGGGGGATTGTCAGAACTAAAAATAATGATACACTTAAAGAATAGGAGTAGGCAGACAATAAACAACATACTTGTCACTGATAAGATTCCACCTATTGTTGATATTATGCAGGAATCATATTTGGGCTCAATCAGCCCTAGCAAAGTGATAAAGCATGAGCACAAAGGATCAATACTTAAATGGAACATTGACAAGCTTGATTCATTAGAGGAAAGAATCATCTCATACAGGGTTAAGTTCAGGTTGAGTGTTGTTGGTGGGCTAAGGCTGGGGCCTTGCTTGGTGAATTATTCTGTTGGTGAAGGTAAAGAGAGAAAACTAACTTCTAATTATTTAAGGGTCTTGTCTGAATAGTGTTTGCTGAGAAAGAATAAAATACTAATAATAAAGACAGGGCCTGAAATAAATATCAGAGATAAAACGTTATTGTAAGTTTTAAAGAAAACAGTGAACGCGATGCCTAATATCATAAACGCTATTCCCCCAAATAATTCTTTTCTCCATGAAACGCAAGCGCATATAGTTAATATTATGCTTGGTATTAAGTGTATAAGCAACGCAAAAAATATTTTTGGAAAGCCATAACCTTCTTCAAAAACATCCAGGGCAAACAGGCTGATAAATATAATGTATGTTATGGATAATATTCTTGGAGACCAATACAGAACCTTTTTTTTATTCATTTCTTCATAATAGGTTGGGGTGAATTATATTATTATTGGCAAGTTTTTGTTTTTTATATTTTTCCAAAATCTTTATAAACATTCTGTAATTTTTGCTTCCTTAAGCCCCCCCGTAGCTTAGTGGCTAAAGCGTTCGGCTGTAGATTCATGGTGACGTTGCATTTTTTGCAGAGGATGAGGCCATGTCAGCCGTTACCGAAAGATCCCCGGTTCGAATACAGCGGTCTGAATCAGCGTTCAAAGGTTCTGAACTCAGAACGCTGTTTTGCAGACTGCTGGTGAAAATCTGGGCGGGGGGACTTTCTTTATTTTTCTTATGTCAATTTTATACTAATTTTATATGATAGCTTCTAATTTTCCTGACTCGCCGCAGAAGAAAAACAAGTTGTTAATGTTTGGAAGAAGCTTTTTTATTTTTCGCAGTTGCTTTTTTGCTTTCAGAATTCTGTAGCTGCATTTTACCTCATATGCGTCATAGTCTTTTCCTTTCCTTGCAAGTATGTCTATTTCTGCAACTTTTCTTTTGCGTTTAGAATAAAGCGGAATGTTGAGGATGATCTCATCATATTCAGATTTGATTATTTCGCAAAGGGCTTCCACATACCTATCATGTTTTAGCTTTCTTGCCAACTTAAGCCACTTTATTATATATAAAACTATACTAATATATAAACTTTTATATAATTCAAAATTCATAAAAAACTTTTTTTAATAAATCCTCACTTTAAGAGGAAAGATAACCGCAAGATTTATAAAGAGAGAAAAACTTCTCAGCGGAATGGTCAAAGCACCCTTCTATAGCGCTAAAAACGCTTAATTGAGCTTTATTAGCAAATAGAGGGATTGCTAGCCATAATACAAAAAAATAATGCCCTGGTAGTGTAGTTCGGCCTATCATGAAGCCCTGTCGTAGCCGTTTTAGACTCTATATGGCTTATCTGGCCTGGCTGAAGAAAGGCTTCGACCCGGGTTCGAAGAACATATGATCAAAAAGGTCAATGGTTGAAAGTCCCGGCCAGGGCGCTTCCCTTGGGCCGGTAGCTCAGCCTGGCAACGGGTTACGCTCCGTTAACGCGCAAAAGGAGACTCACATTTGTGAAGTCACCTACGCTCACTTCGGCCGCGTAATCCTTGGGCAACTAGAGCACTCGACTTTTATCATTGGCAGAAATCGAGTGGTCGCGGGTTCAAAAGCAGTAAGCATAACGGCTTGCAGAACGCTGAAAAGCTGAGCGCTGATGAAAGTCCCGTCCGGCCCATCATGATTATGAGGATATACCAAGAATGGTAAAGAAATCAAAAATAAACCACATCCTTGTGCCTGAGCACAAAAAACTCAGCGATAAAGCAAAGAAAGATCTTCTTGATAAATACAATATTACACTTAACGAGCTTCCAAGAATCCACTTGTCTGACAGGGCAATATCACATCTTGAGCCAAAAGTTGATGATGTCATAATGATAATAAGGAAGAGTCCGACCGCAGGAGAATCCATATTTTACAGGAGGGTTGTGAATGAATAAAGTTTCTTCTTTGCTTTTAAAAAAATACTTTGAAGAGAACGATTTGGTAAAATCAGACATTGAAAGCTTTAATCATTTTATTGAAGTTGAGCTGAACAAAATAATAGAAGAAAACAGGGAAATAGAACCAACTATAATACCTCACAACATTGACGAATTCAAGATAAGGCTTGACAAAATATGGGTTACAAAGCCTGAGATTACAGAGGCTGACGGCTCAAAAAGGCCGATTTACCCAGTTGAGGCGAGGCTGAGAAAAATATCTTATTCTGCTCCAATATTCATTGAGGCAAGTTCTCACATTAATGGAATACAGCGAGAGTCTTTCACGACAAGAATAGGTAACATGCCTATAATGCTTAAGTCAAACAACTGCCATCTTAACAAGCTTAGCAGGGAGGAATTAATCCAGAAAGGCGAAGATCCTGACGATCTTGGGGGTTATTTCATAATTAACGGAACTGAGAAGGTTTTAGTAAACATTGAAGACTTGGCAAGCAACAAATTCTTGGTTGAAAAAAACGTGACTGGGCCTAGCAAGTTCGTTGGCAAGATGTTCTCTGAGCGAGGATCTTTCAAAATACCCCACACTCTTGAGAGAATGAGAGATGGGTTGTTTTACTTGACATTCACAAGAGTGCAGAGAATGCCTGTAATATATATAATAAAGGCATTGGGCCTCGTGAAGGATGAGGACATAATGAAATTCGTGTCAGCAGACAAGCAATATGATGAAGTCCTAGTAAACCTTTACGAGTTTGTTGACATAAAAAGCGAGGAGGAAGCTCTTGACATACTCGCAAAGAAAATCGGCATTACACAGTCAAAGGAGGTAAGGCTTCAGAGGATGCAGGAAATTCTTGACAAGTACTTGTTGCCTCATCTAGGCACTTCTCCTGAGGACAGAATATTTAAGGCTTACAATATATGTAAGATGATTAAGAAATATATCGAAGTTGCGAATGGCGAAGTAAGCACTGATGATAAGGACCATTACATGAACAAGAGGTTAAAGCTGAGCGGTGACCTTCTTGCAGATCTTTTCCGCGTAAACCTAAAAGTCTTGATTGGAGACCTGCTTTACAACTTCCAGAGAATTGTTAAGAGAGGGAAGTTTCCGTCAATTAAAGTCATAATTAGAGAAAAGCTTCTTACCTCAAGGATTTACAGCTCGATGGCAACGGGAACTTGGGTTGGGGGCAGGAAAGGAATAAGCCAGAGAATTCAGCGCCTCAATTTCCTTAACACGCAGTCTCACTTGCAGCGCGTCGTGAGCCCGTTGTCAAGCTCGCAGGAAAACTTTGAGGCTCGCGAATTGCACCCAACGCATCTCGGCAGGTTGTGCCCTGTGGAGACTCCAGAAGGAACAAACATCGGCCTAAGAAAGAATTTGTCATTGCTGGCGAGCATTTCTGGAGATCTGGATGAAGATGAAGTGATCAAAGCCTTGAAGAATTATGGTTTGAAACCAATAAGATAAAAAACAATAAGATAAAAATGGCTGAAGTATACCTTAACGGGAAATATGTTGGAACTGTTGAGAACAAAGAAGACTTTGTTGAAACATTAAGGCAGGAGAGAAGAAAAGGCAAAATTTCCAGAAACATTAACGTGTTAGAAGACTTTCAGACAGACAGCATATACATTGACAGCTCTCGCGGCCGAGTGAGAAGACCCCTAATAGTTGTGAAAAACGGTCAGCCCCTGCTTACTGAGAAGCATGTTCAGCAACTTGAAAAAAATGAGATTTCATGGAGTGATCTAGTAAACCAGGGCGTAATAGAATACCTAGACGCTTCTGAAGAGGAGAATGCTCTTGTTGCTTTTTTCCCCGAGGATCTCACAGAAGAGCACACCCATCTTGAAATAACACCTCTTGCCATGGTTGGATTATGCACCAGCCTGGTTCCTTTTGGGAACTTTAACCACGGGGTGCGCTTATTGCAGGGCTCAAAGAACCAGAAGCAAGCCCTAGGATTCTACGCTGCCAATTACCCTGTCAGAATGGACATGGACGTGAATTTGCTTCACACACCCCAAATACCTATCGTAAAATCAGTCATGCATGAAATTTCTGCTTTTGACAAGCACCCCTGCGGACAAAACATCATTGTTGCAGTAATGGGCTATGAAGGTTATAACATGGAGGACGCTATTGTACTCAACAAAGGGTCGATAGAGCGCGGATTGGGAAGAAGCACTTATTACAGGCCCTCAATAACAGAAGAACTGAGGTACAGCGGTGGCCTAGTTGATGAGATCTGTGTTCCTGACAAAGACGTTAAGGGATACAGGTCAGAAAAAGACTACAGGTTCCTGGAGGATGATGGAATAATATTCCCAGAAGCAAAAGTGGATGCAGGTGATGTTATTATTGGAAAAACCTCACCGCCAAGATTCTTAAGCAGCTTGGAGGAATACAACCTAAGCGCTTCTAGCAGAAGAGAAAGCTCTGTCGCTGTTAAGCACGGCGAAAAAGGAGTTGTTGATTTTGTCCTTATCACTGAAAACATGGAAGGTAACAAGTTAGTGCAGGTTCGCATAAGGGATGAAAGGATTCCTGAAATGGGTGACAAGTTCACAAGCCGCCACGGGCAAAAAGGAGTTATCGGTTTAGTTGTTCCTCATGCTGAAATGCCGTTCACAGCATCAGGTATTGTACCTGACTTATTATTCAGCCCGCATGGCGTTCCTTCGCGTATGACAATATCCCACCTTATCGAGCTGGTTGGTGGGAAAGTTGGAGCTCTAAAAGGAGAATTCATCAATGGGACTATGTTTGAGTCAGAAAGCGAGGATGACATTAGAAAGGCTTTGAAAGAATTTGGTTTTCGTGAAAACGGCACAGAAACAATGTATAATGGTAGGACAGGTGAAAAATTCAAGGTTAAAATTTACGTTGGAAACATGTATTATCTGAAATTAAAGCACATGGTCGCGAACAAAATTCATGCTCGCGCCCGCGGCCCAATACAGTTGTTGACAAGGCAGCCTACAGAAGGTCGCGCAAAGGAAGGTGGTCTGCGCTTAGGAGAAATGGAGAAAGACACTTTTGTTGCGCATGGCGCCTCATTACTGCTTAAGGAAAGGTTTGACTCTGACAGGACAGTCGTGCCTATATGCGAGTCTTGCGGACTAATAGCTGTTCACAACGAGTACAAAAACAAGTCGTACTGCCCTGTTTGTGGAGATAACGTTGAGATTAATAATATTGAGTTAAGTTATGCTTTCAAGCTCTTGCTTGATGAATTCAAAGCAATGGGCGTTTACCCAAAGCTTAAGCTTGAAAACAAGTACTGAGGAATAAAAATGGATGAGGAATACGAAACGCCAATATTCAAGAAAGTAAGCAGCATAGAATTCAACTTTCTAAGCCCAACTATGATTAAGAAAATGGCTGCTGCAAAAGTTGTTACTCCTGAGCTCTATGATAAAGAGGGTTATCCAGTTGACGGCGGCTTAATGGACATCCGATTAGGAGTTATTGACCCTGGCTTGAAGTGCAAGACGTGCGGCTCAAAGCTTAAGGAATGCCCAGGCCACTTTGGTTATATTGAGCTTGCAAGGCCTATCATTCACATAAAATTCATACACTTAATAGTTACTCTATTACAATCAACTTGCAGGGAATGCGGCAGAGCACTTATGGCGCAAGCGTCAATTACAAAGCACATCAACCATCTTGAGATGATTAGGAAAAAGAAAGGGTTAATAGAATCATTTGATTACACTAAGAAAATAATCTCAAATCTTCGATCAACCAATAAATGCCCTCATTGCAAGCGGAGGCAGCAGAAGATAAAATTAGAGAAGCCGTCAAGCATTTTGGAGAATGAGAAAAGAATATCACCCATAGAGATTAGGACTAGGCTTGAGAAAATCAGAGATGAGGACTTAGCTCTTTTCGGCATAAACCCCACTTCTTTCAGACCTGAATGGTCGATCCTTACTGTTTTGCCAATCCCTCCTGTGACTATGAGGCCTTCAATAACCTTGGAAAGCGGGGAAAGGTCAGAGGATGATTTGACTCACAAGCTGGGTGATATTGTCAGGATTAATCAGCGCTTGTTTGAGAACATAAACGCGGGCGCTCCTGAAATAATAATTGAGGACTTATGGGATTTGTTGCAATATCACATAACCACTTATTTTGATAATGATATCGCGCAATTGCCTCCTGCAAGGCATAGGAGCGGTCAGCCATTAAAGACTTTGACTGAGCGCATCAAAAGCAAGGAAGGAAGAATAAGGCATAATCTTGCTGGGAAAAGAACAAATTTTTCCTCGCGCACTGTGATCAGCCCTGATCCCATGATAAAAATCAATGAGGTTGGAATTCCTAAAGAGATTGCCATGAAGCTCACAATACCTGAGAGAGTTACCACTTGGAACATTGATTATCTTAAAGAGTTTGTGAAAAGGGGTGCTGACAAGTACCCTGGATGCAATTACATAATAAGGCCTGACGGGAAAAAGAAGAAAATAACTGATGAGACAAAAGAGGCTGCTCTTGAGGAAATACAGCCAGGCTACATAGTGGAAAGGCAGTTGATGAACGGTGACATCGCAATATTTAACAGGCAGCCAAGCCTTCACAGAATGTCAATGATGTGCCACCGCGTTAGAGTACTTCCGCACAAAACTTTCCGGCTTAACCCTGCTGTGTGCGCTCCTTACAACGCAGACTTTGACGGGGATGAAATGAATATTCACATACCACAAACAGAAGAGGCTAGGGCTGAAGCAGAGATTTTAATGCAGGTCCAGACACAGCTCATATCACCTAGGTACGGACTTGCCATTATTTCATGCAACCAGGACGCGATTTCAGGAAATTATATTCTCACAAAGCACATGAAATTTAAAAGGGAAGAAGCTGTTAGTCTGCTCTTGTCAATAGGCGAGACAGACCTCTCAGCTTTGCCGAATAAAGATATAGTTACAGGAAAAGACGTGTTTAGCTGCATACTCCCAAAAGGTTTTGAATTCCACGGTCAGTCGAGGTTATACAAAAAAGACCCAAAGGATCCTGATGCTATAGTTAAAATAGACAATGGAAAACTAGTTTGCGGCATAATGGATTCTGACAATTTAGGGGAAGGCTCAGGCCTTTTGCTGAGAAACCTTGTAAAACATTACGGCGCTGACGCGACTGTTGAGATCCTTGGAAAAATGTACAGGTTAGGTGCGAAAATTCTTTTAAAACGCGGCTTCAGCACTCCTATAAGCGACATGGACATTCCTCAAAAAGCAAAAGATGAAATAGAGGAGGTTCTTCAAAAAGCAGAAAATACAGTGAATGAGCTGATAAAACAGTACAAGGAAGGCGAACTAGAAGCGTTTCCAGGAAGGACCAAGCTTGAAACATTGGAATTCAAAATATTGGAAGTTTTGAACAAGGCAAGAAACGAGACAGGTGTCATTGTTTTGAACTCACAAGACCTGACAAGCGATACGAGAATAATGGTTGATTCAGGCGCTCGAGGAAATACTCTTAACCTTGCTCAGATGTCTGGTTGCGTGGGCCAGCAGGCTTTGCGCGGCCAAAGAATTAACAAAGGTTATTTTCAGAGGACGTTGTCCTGCTTTAAAAGAAATGATTTAGGCCCGGCAGCTCACGGCTTTATAAGAAACAGCTTTAAGAAAGGGCTTAAGCCTTACGAGTTTTTCTTTATGAGCATGACTGGAAGAGACAGCCTCATGGACACAGCGCTTAGGACTCCCAAATCAGGGTACTTGTATAGGAGGCTTGCGAACGCCTTGCAGGACTTGAAGGTTGAGTATGATGGCACTGTAAGAGAGGCCTCAGGCCACATAATACAATTCGAGTATGGTGAGGACAACATTGACGTTTCCAAAAGCGAGGGCGGAAAATTGAACGTTGCCAGAATACTCAAAGGGTGATGATGATGACTAATCCTTTTGATTCATACAAGGGCAAAATCCCAGTAAAAATTTTGGAGGAAGTAAAAGAGAGCTTGCCAAAAGCTTCTTTAAAGAAAATATCAGATGCTCTTCAAACAGTTTACAAAGAATACCAAGAGGCAAAAATTGCTCCTGGCGAGGCAGTGGGTATAATAGCGGCAGAGTCAATCGGCGAGCCAGGTACGCAAATGACATTGAACACATTCCATTTTGCAGGTGTGTCTGAGCTGAACGTCACAGTTGGCTTGCCGAGAATAATTGAAATACTTGATGGAAGAAGGGATATAAAAACCCCTATGATGGAAATTTACCTTAAGAAGCCCTGGAGCCAGGGAAAGGATATAAAGAAAGTGGCTTTGCAAATAAAAGAAACAACATTAAAAGAGGTTATTTCTGAGATATTAATAAACATCGCAGAGTTTTCAATTGAGCTAAAGCTCAACAAGGCTTACCTTAAGGATGTGGGCGTTCAGCAGGGAACTGTTGTCAAGATATTGGAAAAATCATTCAAGGGCTACTCAGTAAAGCTTAAAGAAGACTCAATAATCATGAAGTCAAGGTCAAAGCAGGAATCACTAAACGAGCTGTACAAAATAAAGGAAAAAATAAAAGACACCTACTTTAAAGGCGTAAAAGGCGTTTCTCAGGTGCTGCCTGTTAAGAGAAGCAATGAATTTGTCATAATCACTGCGGGCACAAACCTAAAAGAGGTTTTCAAGCTGGACTTTGTTGATGAGGCCAGGACAGTATCAAACGACATTTACGAGATTGCTGAAGTATTAGGAATAGAGGCTGCGAGGCAGGCTATTATCAATGAGGTTAACAAGGTTATTGACGCTCAGGGATTAAACGTTGACAAAAGGCATATAATGCTTGTCGCCGACACAATGTGCTCTTCAGGCTCTATAAAAGGAATAACAAGGTATGGTGTTGTGCGCGAAAAATCAAGCGTTTTGGCAAGGGCGTCATTTGAAACTCCAATAAAGCACATCATAGGTGCAAGCGTTACTGGCGAAGTGGACGAGCTTAACTCTGTTATTGAAAACGTTATGCTTAACCAGCCTGTTCCAATAGGAACTGGGCTGCCCGGACTGGTCACAAAGGTGAAGTGATATGGCAAAGAAAAAGGAATTGGGAGATGCAGAGAAAGAAATAAAGTCCTATTTAAAAACTAATAAATTAGTGCTCGGAAGCAAAGAAACCTTGAAATGTTTGCGCGCTTCTGCGTTGGAAAAGGTTTTTTTAGCCGCAAACTGCAGGCAAGACGTTTCTGAAGAAATAAGTCACCTTGCAAAACTGTCAGAAACTGACGTTGTTAAAATGAGGCATATTGATCAGGAAATGGGCGCACTATGCAAAAAACCGTACTCTATTTCTGTGATAGGCGTGAAAAAGTGATTCAATTGGCTAGGATTAAATACGATGCTTCCCTTATGAAGTACATGTCTTTGTTTGAGAAAGTAACCAGAGCAAGGGTTAAGGACTGCTTTTCAGACAAGAACAACATCCTTGTTTTCGTTGTTCAAGAAACCCAGCTAGGCAAAGCGGTTGGCAAAAAGGGTGTTATGATCAAGAAGCTTGAGAGCATTTTTAAAAGAAGGCTGAAAGTTGTTGAGTTCAGCAATGACTTAGTTCAATTCGTTAAAAATTATGTGTACCCCATTGAAACAAGAGTAATCTCAGAAGAGGATGGTATTGTTGTGATAGAAGGCGCAGACGCAAGAGCCAAAGGCCTTCTTATTGGAAGAAACGCGCAGAACCTTCGCGCCTTGGAAGAAGTGTGCAGGAGGTATTTTTCGGTGAAGGAAATCAAGGTTGTGTAAAACATTTCCAAAAATTTTATAAATAAACCATAATTCTCAGGTGTAATAATGGGAAAGAAAGCAAGCGGAATGAACGCTGGGAAAAAGCTTTTGAAGAGAAGGCACAAGTTCAGGTGGTCTTCAAAGCAATTCGTTAAGCGGGCGAAAGACCTGAAGAGGAAGTCAGACCCACTTAGAGGAAGCTCTCAGGCAAAGGGAATTGTGCTTGAAAAAGTGCAGCTAGAGGCGAAGCAGCCTAACTCTGCTATGAGGAAGTGCGTTAGGGTTCAGCTTCTCAAGAATGGAAAGCAGGTCACTGCTTTTTGCCCTGGCGACGGCGCAACCAAGATAATTGACGAGCACGACGAGGTTGTTATTGAGTGCATTGGTGGCAAGATGGGCCGCGCAAAAGGCGACATTCCTGGCGTCAGGTGGCAGGTTATTAAGGTTAACGCCCAGTCCTTGGATGCTTTACTTAAAGGAAAAATAGAGAAGGCAAGAAAGTAAAATGATTAAGGCTTTTAACAGGTGGGACACAGCAGGAATCAAGGTTCAGGATCCGGGCCTTGTTAATTACATTAATCTTAAGCCTCTTTTTGTTCCGAAAACAACTGGGAGATATGCAAAATTCCGCTTTCACAAGTCAAAAGCATTTATTGTGGAGCGCTTGGTTAACATGCTTTTTGTTCCAGGCCATAAGGGAAAAAAGCATAAGTACACTTCTGGCCATTGCACTGGCAAGTCGCAGACAGCCTACAAAATAGTGGAAGAGGCGTTTAAGAAAATCGAGGCCAGGACAAAGAAGAATCCTATTGAGGTTTACGTCAGGGCTATTGAGCATGCTGCTCCCAGAGAGGCCATAATTACTATTGAGTATGGAGGGGCGCGCTATCCGAAGGCTGTTGAGTGTTCGCCGCAGAGAAGGGTTGACCTTGCTTTGAGGATGATGGTTCAGGGAGCTTACGCGAAGTCCTTTAATTCTAAGAAGCCCATGGTTGATGCTTTGGCTGATGAGATAATTGCCGCTTATAACCTAAGCCAGAGTTCTAACGCTATTGCCAAGAAGCTTGAGATAGAAAGGCAGGCTGACGCGAGCCGTTAAAAAAATCAAAATCTTAATAAACATCTGTTGTTATACATTTTTTTATGCCCTTATTCAAATCAACTCCTATTATAGAACCAAAATCCATTTCAGAGCTGTACCAGCAGCTTAGGAATCTTGATGAGCGCTTGAAGGTTTTGGATAAGAACTTTAAGAAGGAGGGAATGTTTTCTAGAAAGGAATCTGATTCTATCATGCTTTCACAGCTTTCTTTTGATGAGGACATAAAAGAAATAAAGGAAAGCATTGCCAAGATAAAAAGAAAAATGAAAGTTTTGAGGACAGAGCTGCATTACATAATAAATGATTTGAAGCAAATAGTAACAATTAACGAGTTTGAGCGTTTCAAAGAGAGGGTTGATTTGTGGGCTCCTGAGAAATTCCTCACAAAAGAGGAAGTTGACAAATTGATGAGGACCTTGCTTAGTTCTTAATTATTCTGACGCTTTTTATTCCTTTCTCTGACACTTCATCAATCTCAAGCTTGAAATGCTTGAATTTTATGCTCTCTCCTTTCTTTGGTATTCTTCGAAGCTTGCTCTCAATATAACCAGCGAGAGTGCTGAAATTCTTTGGCTGGATGTTCAGCTTTAGGAGTTTGTTTATCTCATCTATTGGTATTGACGCGTTTATTCTTATAATGTTCTTGCTTAGTTTCTTCACGTATTTGCTTGACTTCTTGCTCTTGTCAAAAATGTCCCCCACTATTTCTTCCAGTATGTCTTCCATTGTGACCAGGCCTGTCACGTCGCCGTACTCGTTCACTACTATTGCCATAGGAATTTTTTTGCCCTCAAACTCGTACAGCAAGTCATTAATCTCTTTTGATTCCGGCACAAAAAAGGTTTCTTTGGCTATTCTCTTTATTTTTGCCCCCAGCCTTTTGCTCTTAATATAGATTAAGATGTCGTCAACGTCAAGTATGCCTATAATGTTGTTTTTATTGTTCTGGTATACTGGAAACCTTGAGTACGGGCTTTTTATTACAAAATTAATGACATCTTTTATTGTTTTTTCTCCGTCCACCATGTCTATTTGCGGCTTCGGCGTCATTATCTCATTGACTTTTGTGTCTCTGAACTCTAGAACGTTGTGCATTATTTCTGCGGCTTCTTTCTCTATAAGTCCTTCTTTTTCACCCATTGAGACAACAGTCTTCACTTCTTCTATTGATAACTTGTTTGAGTCTTTTGAGCCCATTATTCTTGACACTACTTTTGTCAGTGCTTCAAACAACTTTACGAGAGGCCAGAGTATTTTGATGAGCAGCTCGACAGGCCTTGCCGCAATCAGCGAAATTGTTTCTGCGTTCTGTGCGCAAAAAGTCTTTGGGATTATTTCTCCGAACACGAGTATGAAGAAAGTCATCACTCCCGTTGCTATTCCAGCGCCTGAAGAACCAAAGATGTTGGTGAAGAGAACAGTTGCCAGAGAAGCAGCACCTATATTCACAAGGTTATTGCCAATAAGCACGGTTATTATAAGTTTGTGCGGCTCGTGCTTTATCCTGTGCAGCGCTTCTGAGCCCCTTTTCTTCTGCTTTAAGAGCGACTTTACCTTAATCATGCTTACTGACATCAGCGCGGTTTCCACTCCGGAGAATACTCCAGACAGCCCTATGAGGGCCAAAAGAAAAACGATCTGCGACTCATACATTGTCTCTACCAATTCATTTATGCTTAGGACTCTTATATAAATCTATTGGATTTGTTGGCAGAAGCCTTGGAAATATTTTGCAATGGGGCAAGCCCCCTTGAACCCCCTTACCATACTGCTTTGTATGCTGCTATTCTGTGCGTTATCACGCCGTCTTCCGCTAGCAGCTTGAAGTGCTTTAAGCCTTCCCCTTTGAGAAGAAGCATTTTTATGAATAAGGAATCAGCGTACTTATCCTTAACGAGCACTGATTTTATTACAGGCCCTTTTGTGTAAAGGATTAAGGCATAGGGAATGTTTCCTTCAAGCTCGTGCCTTGTCACGTTCTCGTCCACAATTATGAGGCTGCTTGGCACATACCTTCCATAGCTCACTTTTCCTGTTTTTAAGTTTATGTTGAATTTGTTGCCGCACTTTATAACCCCTTTTTCCTCGTTGCAGTTGCTGTCCCTAATGTCAAATCTGGGCAATTTTCCCAAAATCATTCTCTCCTTTATTTTCAAGTACTCA
>RFII01000073.1 GCA_003695265.1 Candidatus Woesearchaeota archaeon
TAAATCTCGCCGCTGGGAAAAACAAAGCCTTTCTTCTTGCAAAAAACAGCCATTTCATCTATTGTCAGCATTTTAGTAAATGGTTGGATTAAAATATAAATAGTTAACGGATTTTAAATTAAAATGATAATCAGAAAAAAACAAATTTTTACAATGTTGCAAGGACCTTTTGTAAAACATTTTTTTAGTAAAAATTATTTTTTTAACCAATCAATTTCCTCTCTTTCCAACTCCAAAGAATTCGCAATATCACCTGCCATTTTCTTGTTCTTCCTGAATATTATTTGCAAATAAGGAATAATGTCTTGTATTGCGCGTCTTGTTGAGCAGTGCGTTTTCTCAGCAACTTTCTCTGCGATTGCTTTTCTTTTGAGGAACTTCTGGTTTGCCATCCAGATCTTCAGCAGGCGCTTGGTCTGCTTGTACTCCCTAACTCCATCGTATTTTTTGTCCTTGGACACAGACACTCCTCCTGTCAAGAGTGAGTTAACATAAACTAAGTAGCGCCAGTCCTGCCTCCTTTTTATTCTTCTCCTGAAAACGTCGGCTTTTGCAACGTAATCGTAAGCCCTGCTCAAATCAATAGGTTTTTTGTACTCGTAAGGAAGGTTTTCGTCTATCCACAGCATGCACTTGTCAAGGTCGTCGTCAACGTTGTCAAAAGCAGAAACAGCTATTTCTGGGTTGGTCGTCTTGAATATTAAGGTAAGGGCGTTTTGAATGCTTTGCGTCTTTTCTCTTTGGTCAAGGCTTTCCATTTCCTTGTCAGTCAGCTTGCCTGTGTACTGGCTTAATGCCTGCAAGTCGTTTATGGCAGCCCTCATGTCGCCGCCGACCTGCCTTGCAAGGCTTTTCAAAGCATTGTCCTCTGCGCTGATTTCCTCATCTCTGCATATTTTTTTAAGTGTCTCAAATATTGTCTTGTATTCAAGCTCTTCAAACTCGATAAGCTCTGCCTCTTTCCGCAGCGGCTTCAGCCTTTGGTCAAACGCATCATGAGCAGTCATTATTATGGGAAAAGGCGAATTTTTTATGAGCTTCGCAATAGCTGATATTCCGCCCCTGTCCTTTGTGCCGCTCAACCCGTCAACCTCGTCAACAAGAATTATTTTTGACTTGAAAAACAGCGACTGCTGGCCAAGGGCGTTCCCTATAATGCTCTGAATGGCAGCCTGGTTCCTGAAGTCAGAAGCATTAAGCTCAATAAGCTCATAGCCTAACTCATTAGCCAGGGCGTGCACAGAGCTTGTTTTTCCGCAGCCGTAAGGCCCGTAAATAAACGCTGCCTTCTTTTTCTTTGACTTGTGATTAAGAACAAAGTCTTTTAATTGGAGTAATGCTTTGTTCTGTCCGCGAATGTCAGAAAGCTTCTTCGGCTTATGCTTCAAAACCCATGGCTTCATAAAAGAATGCAAAGACGTTGAAGTATATTAAGTTTTTCGCAATCTGGCAATCTCTTAAAGATTCCAAAAGTTAAGTCAGCTTAATAATGCTAATTCTTGATGTTGAGGGGCGGTGCGGGTGGGGCTAATTTTTGTAATTACCTAACACAACAAAACGATTTAACCCTAATCCCGCAACATTTATATAAAAGCAAGGAGTTCTCGTGGAGTATGGAACTGCCTAAGTATTACAACGCGAAAGAAGCCGAGAAGAAGTGGCAGTCTTTCTGGGAGAAAGAAAAGATTTACAGGTTTGATCCTGACAGCGATAAGCCTGTTTATTCTATAGACGTTCCGCCGCCGTACGCTTCTGCCGGGCATTTGCATATAGGCCATGCTTTGCATTACACGCAGTTTGAGATTATCGCACGCTATAAGAGAATGGCAGGCTTCAACGTTCATTTCGCGCCGTGCTTTGACAACAACGGCTTGCCTACAGAGAAGTACGTCGAGGAAAAGCATAAAGTGTCAAAAAACACGATCAGCAAGGCAGAGTTCAGGAAGCTTTGCCTTGAAGAGTCAAGGAAAGTTGAGAAGGAGTACAGCGACAAGGTGTTCAGGACACTAGGCCATTCTTATGACTGGAGCCTGTTATACACCACGATCGACCCTGAGGCGCAGCAGGTTTCGCAGCACTCATTCGTTGACCTCTACAAAAAAGGAATGGTTTACAGGGCGGAAGAGCCTACGCTGTGGTGCCCGCACCACCAAACAGCCTTAGCGCAGGCCGAAATAGAGAACGTTGACAGGAGTACTGTGTTGAATGACATAACATTTGACCTTGAGGACGGCGGAAAAATAACAATAGCGACTACGAGGCCTGAATTCCTGCCTGCGTGCGTCGGCATATTCATACACCCTGATGACAAGAGGAACAAGCACTTGGTCGGCAAAAAAGTTATTGTGCCTATTTTCGGCCACAAAGTAAAAGTCTTTACTGACGAAACAGTTGACATGGATTTCGGCTCAGGAATCATGATGGTGTGCACTTTCGGCGACAACGCTGACATTGAGAAATGGAAGAAACACAACTTAGACTTGAAAATATGCATAACACGTGACGGAAAGATGAACGAGCTCGCCGGAAAATATGAGGGCTTAACATTGAATGAGGCAAAGGAGAAAATACTTGAAGACCTCAAAGCAGAGGGCCGCGTTACAAAGCAGGAAAAACTGCAGCAAACAGTTGGCACTTGCTGGCGCTGCAACACGCCAGTAGAGTTCATTGTGACAAAACAGTGGTTTATCAAAACATTAGAGCACAAAGACGCGCTTATAAGGCAGGGAAGAAAAATAAGGTGGTTTCCCGAGTTCTACCGAAAAAGGTATGAGGACTGGACTAATAACCTTGCGTGGAACTGGTGCATTTCAAGGCAGCGCTTTTACGGAGTTCCGATACCTGTGTGGTACTGCAAGAAATGCGATGAGACAATAGTAGCTGATTTCGAGCAGCTTCCAGTCGATCCTGAGAAGGACAAGCCGAGAAAATCTTGCAAGTGCGGGTCAAAAGAGTTTGTTCCGGAAGAGGACGTCTTTGATACTTGGATGACCTCAAGCATGTCTCCGGAAATAGCAGTAAGATGGCTGAAAAAACCAGAATCTTTCAAAAAGATGTTCCCAACTTCTTTAAGGCCGCAGTCCCATGACATTATAAGGACGTGGGCATTTTACACAATCCTGAAGGCTTACCTTCATTTCAATGAGATACCTTGGAAAGACATTGCAATAGGTACTTTTGTTCTCGACCCAAAAGGAAGGGGTATGCACAAGTCAAAAGGAAACGCTATTTGGACCCACGAACTGCTTGACAAATACAACGTTGATGTTGTGAGGTACTGGGTCGGAACAGCCACTTGGGGAGAAGACCTTCCATTCCAGGAAAAAGACCTGGTTGCCGGCCAGAGGTTCCTGACAAAATTATGGAACGCCTCAAAGTTTGTGATAATGAACGTGAAAGGCTTTAGCAAAAAAGACAAGGAAGAGCTTGAGGTTATTGACAAGTGGCTGTTGTCAAAGCTCAGCAGATTAGTAAAACAAACAACAGAGTTCTTTGACGCTTACAGAACCAGCGAGGCTAAAAAGGCTGCTGAGCAGTTCTTCTGGCACGTGTTCTGCGACAATTACCTAGAGATTGTGAAGCACAGGCTTTACGAGAACAAAAAGGGAAGCAAAGCAGCAAAGCACACCCTTTACCAAGCCTTACTAACAATACTAAAGCTCTTCTCACCTATAGTGCCGCACATAACAGAGGAGATTTACCAGTTGTTCTTCAGGGAATACGAAAAAGAGAAGAGCATTCATGTTTCTGAGTGGCCTAAAGAAGGCGAGGCTGATGAGAAAGCCCTGGAAACAGGAGACAAAGCAGTTGCCATTATAAGCGCTGTGAGAAGGCACAAGTCAGAAAACAATATGTCTTTGAAAACACCAATCAAAGAATTAGTAATTGAATGCGATAAGAAAACAGAAGCTGAGCTTAATAAAACGATTGATGACATAAAAGGCGCTACAAACGCAGAAAAGATTAGTTTCGGCAAGGCTGACAAAGAGGTTTTTGAAGGAATAAAGATAAAAGTGTCTTTTTAACAGTTTTGTACGAAATAATCAATAATCTGTTCTTTTTTTTAATTAATCAGCATAAAATTTAAATATAATCATTTTTCTCATTAATCATATAAAGTATTACTTTTAGGAGGAGGGTGGTTTTTATGGAGGAAGATCTTATTGAAGAGCCAATAAATTCTGAAGATTCAGGCGGAATGGCCTATCAGATTCACAGGGGGTTTACCGAAAGGGAGCTTGCAAGGAGAACAAGAAGAAGAGAGGACGGATTTGGCAGAGCAAAAAGAAACTCTGCGCCTCCTTTTGCTCATAGAAGAGAAGGAAAAACGTACAAGCTTCCAAGCATTGAGGATGAATTAAGGTTTAGTTCTCCGTCACCGAATGAAAACGTATTAGAATGCCAAGATAACCCAGAACCATACATTATTGCGATGAGCCAGCATTATGGTGTTCCAATAAGTGATGTTTGCAAGGCAGTTAATTGTTACGGCCAGGAAATAACTGATATTGTGTTGGGAATGGGGGTCAGTCTTAATGAGTTCATGGAATTATTTGGAAGGGCATTTATTGACAATGGAAAAACGTACTTTCTTTCTCGGAACGCTGAGATTTTGCTTGGTGAAAATGTGGAAAGGTTCAACTATGACAAAAGTTTGCTGGAAAACGGCAACGGCGTGAGAATGCTAGCCGAAGAATTAGGAGACCGTGTAAAAATACTGGAAAATGATGGCTTAGTTTTTGTTATTCCGAAAGCAAGTGGTTATGTTCCATCAGTTATTCCAAGAGATGAAGAAGAAGCTGTAAGGCTTGGGCTGCTGGACGGACCAAGAACTCCAAGGGAGAAAGAAGCGCCGCCAGAGAAAAGAACACCTATTAAAATAAGAGATCCTGTAACCGGTAGGTATATAAGCATAGGCATTAATGACAGGGACAGCCCTTTTGGGTCTGGGCACTTGTACGAGCACTTGGCATCGAGGATGGACAGATGAGAATAGAGCCTTCACAAATAAGCGTTGAAGCATACCAAAAAATAGCTTTTATAGGAGCTTACGTTGATTACTTTAACAAAGGGAGTACTCCTGTTGAAAGGTTGGCTGAGGAAGCCTCGGTCCTTTTTGACGTTATGCGCGGCGCAGAAGAATTAAGGAAGTGCCAGTCAGAATTAGAGGCGTGCGCAAGAGAATTCCCGAAGCCGTACGGCCAAGCAGTAGAGCAGGCAAGAAACGACTTAACCGGCCCTGGATTGCAATAATTTTTTTATTCTTACACCTTGAGGAGTATCATCAAGCTCGTATCCTTTCTTTCTTATCTCATCCCTTATCCTGTCTGCTTCGGCAAAGTTCTTTTCTTTTCTGGCGTTTTGCCTTTTCTCAACCAAGTCAAGAATTTCCTTAGGAATGTCTTCTTCTCCAAAATCCATTACACCTAGAACAGAATCAAATTTTTTCATAAGGCCAAGAATTTCCTCAGCGTTTTCTTTGGAAATCTCATTTTTGCCAAGCAAAGTGTTTATCTCCTTGACAAAGTTAAAGATTGATGCTAATGCGTTTGCAATGTTAAGGTCGTCATCCATGTAATCCTCAAACTCTTTCTGAACTTTTTCAACAGGTTTCTTTATGTCGCTTTTCTTGCCGTTTGCGTCTTTGACATTCAGTATAAAATCCTGAAGCCTCTTCACAGCATTCAAAGAAGCGTCTAAGCCATTAAAAGTGAAGTTCAGTTTTTGGCGGTAATGCGTCGCAAGCAGCTCGTACCTAATCGCGATTGGGTTGTAGCCCTTATTAACCAATTCCCTGACAGTGAAGAAATTTCCCAGAGACTTTGACATTTTCTTGCCTTCAACAACAAGGTGTGAGTTATGCACCCAGTAATTCACGAATTTCTTCTTGTTCGCGCATTCGCTCTGCGCAATCTCGTTAGTGTGGTGCGGGAAAATAAGGTCGATTCCGCCGCCGTGAATGTCAAACGTTTCGCCTAAGTACTTTGAGGACATCGCGCTGCACTCAATATGCCAGCCGGGCCTTCCTTTTCCGATTTCTGTGTCCCAGAAAACATCGCCGTCATCCTCTGTGTAGGCTTTCCATAGCACAAAGTCTTTTGCGTCCTCCTTTTCGTACTCGTCAGCATCAACTCTTCCAGAAGCAGAGTCTTTCAACGAGTCAAGGTCTAAGTGAGCTAGCTTGCCATAGTCAGGAAAAGATGATATTCTAAAGTAAATTGAGCCGTCTTTCTCGTAAGTATGACCGTTCTTAACCAGTTTTTGAATTAAAGCAACCATTTCCTTTATGTGCTCAGTTGCTTTTGGCATTATTTCAGGAAGGTTAATATTAAGGGTTTTCATGTCCTCAAGAAACGCTCTTGTGTAAAATTCAGTGTATTCCTTTAGTGACTTGCCCTGAGCCCTGCTGTTCCTTATCGTTTTGTCATCAACGTCAGTTATGTTCATGACATGCTTTACCCTGAACCCTTTGTAAACAAGGTAGCGGTGCAGCAAATCATAAAAAACATAAGCCCTGAAATTGCCTAAGTGAGCATAATCATAGACGGTGGGCCCGCAAGTGTAAAGACCAACTTCTCCTTTTCTAATTGGCTTGAACTTTTCCTTCTTTCTCTTAAGGGTGTTGTACAATTTAAGCATTTTTATGAGAATGAAACTCTTGGATTATTTAAATATTTAGGAGTCAACGTTATTGTTCCAACGCATAAGAGTAGCTCCTTTTGAAAGGCCCGCTCCGAAAACAAGAGTTAATATCAAGTCGTCGTTCTTTATAAGGCCTTTGCTTACAGCATCATGAATTGCGAAAGGGTAAGAAGCTGTTGAGGTGTTCCCGAACCTGTCAATGTTCATGTAAAATTTTTCTAATGGAAGGCCTAGTTTGTCAGAAACAGACTCAATCATTCTCATGTTTGCCTGGTGTGGCACGAACAAGTCGATATCACCTAATTCGTATTCAGTCCCCTCAAGAACTTTTTCAACGCACTCAATTATGGCGCCGACTGCAAAAGCATAAACCCTTTTTCCATGCATACAAATATAATTTTGCTCAACCTCGTCGCCAAGCTCGAACCTTCCGTTTTTCCAAGCAAGCTTTCTTCCCTTCTTCCGGACTTCTGTTAACAAGCCTCTTGTGTCAGGATCTGATGACATGTAAGAATTAATTATCCCAGGCCTGCCTGACGCTTCAAGCATGACAAAAGCCCCTAAGTCGCCAAACAATACACAGGTCTCGCGGTCAGAATAATCTGTTATTTGAGAAAGGCAGTCAACGCCACCAACAAGAACACAATCATAAACGTTATCTCTTATCAGGCTGTTAGCGTAAGACAACGCATAGCCAAAACCGCTGCATCCCACTTGTATGTCAGCAGCCCCGCATTTCAAGCCAAGAGCCCCTGCAACAGAATGGGCGACTGAGGGAAAATTAACAAATTCTGGGGGTGTGTTATGAGCCACTATAACGTGCTGTACTTTCCCATAAGGAACATCATAAGAATCAAAGAGGTTTTTTGCTGCCTGAATCGCCAGCGTTTTAGTGTTTTCCCCCTCAGAGACAATTCTTCTTTCCTTTATTCCTGTTCTATGGAAAATCCACTCATCACTTGTTCCAGTATCTGGAAAGTCATCAACATGCCCAAGAATTCTTTCTAAATCCTTGTTTGTTAAAACCTTTTCAGGAACAGCTGCTCCACTCGCAGTAATTGTTGCGTATCTTTGATAAATGATAAATACCCACCCCAAGTTTAAGATGATAAAATATGTAAGTTTTTTATAATTTTAAGTTTTTCTTTTGCAAACAAAAAAAGCATGGTCCTTCTCAAATGGGCTTAGGTCGCGGTGATCAACAACGGTTATTCCATTTTCGAGCTCTGCCAAGACCTGCTTGAAAATCTGCTTAGGCTTTTTTGTAACGTCAATCGACCTTGCTTTCACAGCAATCGCTCCGAAGCCGCCAGGCTTCAGGAAAAACTTGCAGTTCTTTAGGAAGATTTCTACCTGGTTGCGCTGCGCGACATCCTGGTAAACAAAATCAACGCCTGAAACCCTGTTAACATAAGTCTGCGGCTGATTGGCATCCGCGAGTATAGGAACAATGTTCTTTCTTTTCTCACAAACAAGAACTAAATCTCGAAGGACATATGGAGAAGAGTCGATTGCAAAAACAAAACCGTTTTTGCCAACGATGTCTGAAACGTGGCTGGCTGTTGTGCCGGACGCAGCTCCAAGGTAGAGCACTGCACTGCCTTCTTTTAGCCCCATCTGAGAAATTTTTTTGAGAATAGCAGCTGCTAACTTGCTTCTGCGAGGATCCCACTCCCTGAACTCATATTTCCCATTTCTCACAAGTCTTTCGCCGTAAACTTGCTGGCCTGGAACGAGGTTTTTTGTGTAAAGAAGCTTATTGTTTGAGAAAACTCCGGGAAATTTATTGCTTAAAGGCTTCATTTTAACCAGCCCTGCCAAACCTCTTCTCAAGCTGTCTTTTTAACGAGTCTCCTATGAATTCTCCCTTAAAATAATCGACTTTTGCGGCGATGCTGAGCTTGTCAGCCAGCGCCCTTGCTCTTTTGCCGTGCTCAGACTGCTTCGCTGCCGCTATTAAAGGGTGCTGTATTATTATGCCATGCCTAGGGCATTTTGCTCCTGTGCGCATATGCCTGAAAAGGGCTTTTTCAGCTCCCAGCAATTGTATTTTTGAGGCGTGCATCTCAGCAAGGTTTTTCAGTGAGCCTGCCATTGACACGAGCTTTGCGCCTATAAGAGCTCCGGCAACAGCAAGAATGTTTGGGCACGCTTCTTTCATCAGGCTTTCAAGGTAGTCTTGCTGTGACCTCTTCAGCGCGAACATGTTCTTGATTTCTTTTGCCAGGCTAAGAACTGCTGAGAAGTCCTTTTTTGAGAAATCAGCGCCCATTGATTTCTTGACGCCAATTTCATCCAGTAACTCATCCTTTGTTTTTGTGGATATGAGCTCAGCAAATTTTTCGTGGTCCTTTATGCTCGCAGCAAATTCCGGGTTGTATAATGAGTACCAATCCCTCAGCCTGCCCGCAAGCATGTTGATTGCCCTTTCCAAATCCTCGATAAGGTTGATTGCCTGTATTATGAGCCAGTCTTTTTTCACAGAGCTTTTTATGTCTTTTTTTGTCAAATCAATATTCTTCTTATAGAATTCGTCAAAAAATTCTGGTTTTTTGAAATAAAGCAGGACCGGCAGAAAATCCTTCGGCTCCTCGGCCTTTGGAAATTTTCTTTTAGCATCCTCTTCTGACTTGAACCTTTCAATCAGGTTGAATTTACTGTCAAAGACAAAAGTTCCTAAAACATTTGTAAAGACAAAATTATTCGCCATAATAATGCTGATAATTATCCTTGTTTTTAAAATTTTTTAAAATTTTACAAGTGGGTGGTTAAGTCAAGTTAATTGTAATAATCTTTAGTTATGATTGGGTGGTGTGGGCGGGACTAAAAACTTTTACAATCTCCCAGCACAACAAAATTGACTTAACCTAGGTGGGCAGAGCCCCATTGCAAAACATTAAAACCGCAGTCTTTAAATAATGTAAGAATTCACTTTTTCCTTATGTCGCTTACAGCAGCGCAAAGGTTGAAGCTCAGCAAATTTATCAAGGAGCTGGAGAAGCACAGGGGAAGGCACACAGAGCTTGTAACAGTTTATATTCCGAGCGGCTACGATATTAACAAGATAATAAACCATCTCTCTCAAGAGCAGGGCACAGCAACCAACATTAAGTCCAGCTCGACGAGAAAGAACGTCATTGACGCCTTGGAGAGGATGATTCAGCACTTGAGGCTTTACAAGCAAACACCTCCGAACGGCTTAGCTGCTTTCTCGGGCAATGTTGCAGAGAAAGAAGGGCAGAGTGACGTGCAGGTTTGGAGCTTAGAGCCTCCCGTACCTTTAAAAACAAGGATTTACAGGTGTGACAAGGAATTCCAGCTTGACATTTTGCGCGAGATGTGCGAAACCAAAGAGACCTGGGGTTTGGTAGTGATGGACAGGAGGGAAGGCAATATCGCGCTTCTGAAAGGGAAAAGCATTGTGCCTTTAGTTCACGTAAAGTCGAACGTTCCCGGTAAGACAAGGGCAGGAGGCCAGTCTGCGCAACGCTTTGAGAGGCTGAGAGAAGGCGCTGCGA
This sequence comes from Candidatus Woesearchaeota archaeon, assembly GCA_003695265.1. Taxonomy (GTDB): domain Archaea; phylum Nanobdellota; class Nanobdellia; order Woesearchaeales; family J072; genus J072. Next base: position 10,161 of record RFII01000073.1, read on the forward strand.
AAGACTTCTATAAAAAAATAGGGGAGCTTATGAAAAATGAGTTCTTGGAAAACAAGGAATTGAAAGGCATAATTGTAGGCGGCCCCGGCCCGACAAAGTACGACTTTGTGAACGGCAATTACATAACAGACCAGGTCAAAAGAAAGATTATTGCAATAAAGGACACTGGATACACAGGAGATTTTGGAGTGCAGGAGCTCGTTGACTTAAGCCAGGACATATTAGCCAACGAGGAAATTGCAAGGGAAAAAAAAGTTGTTGGAGAGTTCTTTGACAAATTAGCGACAGACCCTGAAATGGTCTCATACGGCAAAGAAGAAGTCAAAAGGCTTTTAGAGCAGGGAGCTGTTGAGACTCTGCTGCTTTCCGAAGACCTAGATGACAAGAGCCTTGACGAGTTAGAGGCAAGCGCGAAAAACTTCGGCACAAAAATAGAAATAATATCAACTGACACTAGGGAAGGCGTTCAACTAAAAGACATGGGAATGGTAGGAGCCATCCTAAGGTATAAGGCAGCATGAACTTAGCAATCACAGCTTACGAAAAGCTTTTCTCAAAACAGCCAGAACACACGCTTATCCTGAAGTATTCCGGCAGGTTCAGGGGGTATAATGCGAATGTTCGCATGCGAAGAAACGTTATTGAGGTTAGGATGAGCAAGCAGTGGAAAGAAGTAAGCCCTGAGATACAGATGGGGTGCATCCAAAGCCTTTTATTAAAGCTTTTCAAGAAGAAAAAGAGCACTACAGAGATTGGGCTTTATGATACTTTCATAAAAAAAGTGCATATTGCAGTGCCGAAAACAAGAGATGATCCTGTCCTGTCAGAATCTTATGAGAGGGTTAATGAAAAATACTTTTACGGCCTGATTGACAAGCCAAACCTGAGGTGGGGCTCTAAGAGCCTTCGCACTTTAGGAAGCTATGAATACGGCACAGACACAGTCACGATAAGCAGGGCTTTGGAAAACGCTGATTCCTGGCTTCTTGACTTCGTAATGTACCATGAATTGCTGCATAAAAAGCACAAGTTCACCTCAAAGAACGGAAGAAGCTACCATCACACAACGCAGTTCAGGAAAAGCGAAAAGCAGTTCGAGAATTACGAACTTGCGGAGAAAGAGCTGGCAAAACATTTGCGCAAGCAAAGAATCAGAAGATTTTTTTGGTGAGTTTCTTATTTGCCCTCGATTATTTTTATGATTTCATCCAGATTATCAGCAAAAAGCAATAGCTTCAAGTCATTTATGTCGTTTATGAAAAAGTTCTGCTTAAACGTCATTTGCTCCAGCCATTCAAACAGGCCTTTCCAGTAATCCCTGTTGACGCAGATTATTGGAACCCTGTCAGTAATGCCTGTCTGCATCAGAACAACGTACTCAAAAAGCTCGTTAAGAGTTCCTAAGCCGCCCGGATAAAAGATAAGAGCCTCGCTCTTTATCGAGAGAATAAAGCGCCGCACAAAAACAAATTCAAAGCTCAGTTTTTTTGTGAAAACACTGTTAGATACGCGCTCATTCTTGATTAAGCCTGCTTTTAAGCCTACTGAAACAGTTCCGGCCCTTTTTGCCCCTGAGTTTGCGGCCTGCATGATCCCTGGGCCGCCGCCGCTCAAAACAGCGTAGCCCCTCTTTCCAAGCTCGTAAGCCGTTTGCTCGCAGTGCTTGTAATAAGGGCTGCTCTTCTTAACCTGGTGCGAGCCGAAAAAAGTAACGATTTTTCTGTTAATGCTGTTTAAAAGCGTTAATCCTGAATCAAGCTCTTTCTCAACTTTTCTTATTACTTTTTCCTTGTTAAAGTAATACTTCCTGTTCTTGCGCAGCCTGCCCATAATAATTTTAAGAAATTAATTAGTATTTAAACGTTGTTCTTGGCAGCACAAAAGATGTTTGTGTGAACAAGCAGCAAAACAGGCATATTAAATAGAAATCTTTTTATATTAATCGCAAACCCTTAAGGTTATAATTAGTTTGACGAGGTAAAAAAATGACGATCAAGCTTACACCGGTTAGCAATATTAAAGTAGGAGGCTATGTTGTTATAGACGGCGCAGCATGCAGGACAGTTGACATTCAAGTCTCAAGACCTGGGAAGCACGGCCACGCAAAGATAAGGCTCAGCGCTGTCGGCTTAATAGATGACAAGAAAAGGGTTGTTGTAATGCCTGGCCATGACAACATTGAGGTTCCTGTGATTGACAAGAAAACAGCGCAGGTCCTTTCAGTGCATGGAGACACTGCAAACGTCATGGACTCAGAAACCTATGAAACGTTTGACCTGAAGATTCCCGAAGAGCTTAAAGGCGAAGTTGTTGAGGGATGCAACGTGCTTTACTGGGTTATATTGAATGATAGGGTGATGAAGCAGGTAAAACCGGCGTGAGGCAGGCGTTAAGAGAGGTAATAATAATGGCCAAGTTTCCAGAAGCCGAGTCAAGGCTGTTCAAGAACATATTTGTGTGCAAGAGATGCAAGTCTAAGATAAGGACTCCGAACACGAAAGTTCTGGCAGGAAAAATAAAGTGCAGGAAGTGCAACGGCAAGGCTGTTAGGCCTGTGCGCAAAAAATGAGTGTGATTGAAAGCATTTTGAATTATAAAGAGATAATTATTTTTTACATTGTAATCTTTCTGCTGATTTATTTTAACAAGGAGAAGTTTGACATCCAAGCAAGGTTCATAGCATTGTACAAGACAAGGATTGGCTTAAGGCTTATGGAAAAGCTGGCCACAAAGTACAGGGAGCTTTTCAGGCTTCTCGGCTACATTGGAGTTGGGGTTGGCTTTGTGGCAATGGTGGTTATTTTCTTTCAGCTTGTGAGCAACCTGATAAAGCTTGTAATGGTTCCTGGGACAACTCCTGGAGTGGGCCTTGTCATTCCGGGCGTGCATATTCCCGGCAGCCCCATATTCGTGCCCTTCTGGTTTGGCATAATATCCATTTTTATTGTTGTGGTTGTTCATGAGTTCGGCCACGGGATTATTGCTAAGGCGCATGACATAAAAATAAAGAGCTCCGGCTTCTTAATGTTCGGGCCTTTGCCGGGCGCGTTTGTCGAGCCTGACGAAAAGCAGCTCAGCAAAAAAAGCGACATAACCCAGTACTCTGTATTCGCAGCAGGCCCGTTCTCAAACATACTGCTGGCTCTGCTTGCAATGGCATTATTCTTATGGGTTTTCACGCCGCTCCAAAACATTATTACAGAGCCTATTGGCATATCGTTTGAAAGCACAGTGGAAGGGTTTCCAGCGGACCTGGCAGGCATGAAAGGTGGAGAGATAATCAATAGCGTTAATGGGAAGCCCGTCAAGGACACTGCAGAATTTATTGACGCGTTGCGCTTTGTAAAGCCGAACGAAACATTAGTCTTGGGAACAGAAGAAAAGGAATACACAATAATAACAACTTCCAATCCTGAAGATCCGGAAGCGGGCTACATCGGCATAAAATCAATACAAAGCGAAGTAAGGCTGAAAGAAGACACAAAGCTAATGAATTTCCTGCTCGCAATCATTCTATGGTTGCAGGACCTTTTCAAATGGGTTTTCTTCCTCAGCTTAGGAATTGGGCTTGCCAACCTCTTACCATTAGGCCCTGTTGATGGAGGAAGAATGTTCCAGACAGCCAGCCTAAAGCTCTGGAAAAGCGAGAAAAAAGCTATGAAAATATGGAAGAACGTCAGCATAGCAACCCTTGTCATACTAATCCTAACAGTGTTCTTCCCCTTCTTTAAGTGGCTTGGCAGCCTTTTCATACCATAAATTTAAATTCTTTAAAGATTCATTAAGCATAAAATGATAAGTTTGGTTCTCGTTGAGCCTAAGACTTCAGGCAACGTTGGAGCAATTGCGAGGTGCATGAAAAACTTCGGATTCAAAAATCTCGTAATAGTTAATCCTCAGTGCAGGCCTTTGTCAAAAGAAGCCTTGAACAGGGCGAAGCACGCAAAAGACATCCTGAGAAACGCAAAAATAGTCAAAAAAATACCAGAATCATTCGATTACCTTATTGGCACCACATCCAAACTAGGTACTGATTACAACCTTCCAAGAACTCCGATAAGGCCGGACGAGTTGGCAAGAATAATAAAGCCTGGATTAAAAGCTGGAATACTCATCGGCAGGGAAGGCGATGGGTTGTATAATGATGAGATAAGGCTGTGCGACTTTGTTGTGACGATTCCAACATCAAAAGATTACCCTGCCATGAATTCAAGCTTCGCAGCCGCAATAATACTTTATGAGCTGTCAAAAGCTGATAATCATAATAAGATAGGAAAAACTGTGATGGCGGGAAAAAAAGAAAAAGAGGTTATTTTAAAGCTCGTTGATAAAAATCTTGACAAAATGAGCTTTTCCACAAAAGAAAAAAGAGAGACGCAAAGGATTTTTTGGAAGCGCCTAATTGGAAAAAGCTTCCTGACAAGAAGGGAAGCATTCACGTTAATGGGTTTTTTGAGGAAACTGTAAGATGGACGAGTTAGACCAAAAGTACATGAGCCACATTGCCTTCATAATACTAATTTACCCTTTCGTGCATATCAGCATGATGGTCCTGATAAGAAAGTATTACGCAAACAACTTAGTGAACCTGCTCTTCTTAATACTTGTAATAGCAGAGTCAGCAAGGTATTTCAACATGAAGCTCAGGAAATTCTCAGAGCCCTCATGATTTTCTTTCTGACGCGCTCACTGCACGAAGGCCTTGCATTCTCACCGAGAGTGTAATATATTTTTTCTGCTTCTGAGCCCCAACTGTAATTCCCCTTTTCCTTGGATATTTTTTCTATTGCGAACTCCTTGAGAAGAACGCCCTTGTTAAGATGATAATAAATAGAGCGCATGCTCACTTTCGGAAATACTTGCGTATAAACCTTGTAGATGTCATAGCCGTAGCCCTTCTTCATAAAGTATAATATCTCGACTATGTTCTGCCTAATCCTTGACTTTGGCTTGCGGCCCCGCATAATAAAATGATTAGAATAAAAAGTATAAGTAGTTTTCTAATTGGCAAAGCTAATCCTTGTACAATTCTTTAAGCCAATAAACCTCAAACTCCGGGCTGCTGCAATAATCCTCATATGTTGGAAACTCTTCCAGCTCGTACCTGTCCGGAAAATCTTTTCCTTCCACTACCTTAACCATCTCTTCAGTCGGCCTCCAGTCCATGCCATCCTTCAATTTCTTCGTAGCAACAACGCATGGAATTCCCAATTCCCTAGAAATAATTGCTGGGTGCGACGTCATGCCGCCCTTATCCGTGACAATTGCCCCTGCCTTATTCATCATTATAACCATTGACGGCTCTGTAATCTCTGCCACGAGGATGTCCCCATCATTGAATTTGCCTATGTCTTTAATTCCTTCAACAACTTTGACAATGCCTTCAGCAATCCCAGGGCTCGCGCCTATTCCTAATATAATCATATTTTTTTCTATTCCCACAGCACAAAATAATAAAAAATTAAGAATTTTATAAGGTTTGGAAAGTTATGGCAAGATTTAAATAGAAGGCAGGCTTGCTTTAAACAATGGCTGATGTGAGAAGAATACTAATAATATTTGTCATAGCTGTCCTGTTCACTATTCTTGTGCAGAGCACTATAGACGCTGTTTACCCGAGCCCTGAATATAGTGATTTTTGCGGCGAGCCAAAACCGAGGCCTGTTGCTGTGAAAACAGAGGAGTGCCCTGAATTTGACTACAACGCAGCAGACCAGTGTTATGAAAAGGGCGAAACAGTAAAATACGAGTATGACGAGAACGGCTGCCCCATATCGTTTGAGTGCGATCCGTGCCAGAAGGAATATGATGCTGCTCGTGACAAGTACGGCTTCGTCTCTTTTTTAATATCAGCGTTTTTAGGAATAATTGCCATTATTACAGGGCTTTGGCTTCCTGTCGAGAAGAACAGCCTTAATGAGTGGATTGGAACAGGGTTCCTTCTAGGAGGGCTTTTCACGCTGTTCGTTGGAACTATGAGGTATTACTCTGACCTTGACCGCGTTTTGAGACCGATAGTGATTTTGGCTGAGCTGCTTATCGTGATTTACCTCTCCTACAAGAAGCTTAACCCGAGAAAATGAAAATCTTGTTTCTTCTATCACGAGACCACGAGGATATTGGCGTTGCTGAAATCGAGGCCTTGGCAGGTAAAAAAGCGAAGAAGAGCGGCAGGCTTGTTGTGATGCAAACAAGATTTAAGGATTTTGAAAGGCTCGCATACACTAAAAGGATTATAAGGTTATTGTTCTCGTGCAAGGCAGAAAGATTAATGGATAAAATAAATTCTTATGACTGGAGCAAGGTTTACGAGAGGGATTATTCTCTTCGCAAAATTTCAAGCAAAGACGGCTTTAAGGAGAAAGACCTGGCTGATGCTGTTTGGAAGAAGCTGAAAAACCCGAAAGCAAACTTAAGGAATGCGAAAACAAGGATTGAAGTAATAATAGAGAATGGAAAAGCGTACTGTGGGTTGTTATTGCATGAGAACAAGGGCTTTGACGAGAGGAGGGCTCATTTAAGGCCTGGGTTTCATCCTAGCTCACTCCACCCGAAGCTGGCAAGGGCTATGGTGAACTTGACTGAAGCAAAAAAAGGCAGAACAATCTTTGACCCTTTCTGCGGCACAGGAGGCCTATTGATAGAAGCCGGGCTGATGGGATTAAGGTGTGTTGGCTATGACGTTGATGAGAATATGATAATAAAAGCGGATAAGAACATGAAACATTACAATATAAAGGATTACAGGCTTGAATTAAGGGATTCTACAAAGCTGGCAAGAAAGATGAGTTACGTTGTCAGCGATTTGCCTTATGGTAAGAACACGAAAACAAAGGATATTGACAATATTTATTCTGGCTTTTTCAATAGATTAAGAAATCTGCTTGGGAAAAGGGCTGTTATTGGGCTTCCTGACTTTGTTGCAAGTGAAAAATATGTTGAGGGGTTTAAGAAAAAACACGAGTTTAGTTACAGAATACACAAAAGCCTTAGCAAGAAAATATTAGTCCTGGAAAGACTCTAAGAATTTAGCAGTGAAGTCTTTTACGAACAGCACGTCATTTTTTGAAACGTTTCCAGGATTGTCAGTTAATTTTTTCTCAATAGAATGCACTTTTCTCAGCTCGTCTTCGAACTGGATCTCAACCCTTGTTTTCAGCTCATTAATTATTTCTTCAAAGCCGCCTGTCGGTGTCCTCTCAAAAAGCTTAACATATTTTCCTCTCAGCACAGAGGCTATCTTATTGCAGCATTTTATAATATAATTATGGTTTTCTTCGCTTTCGACACCTTTTTCACTTTCTTCCTGCTTATCATAATCGCCGAAGCTCTGCATCATCTCGTCTATCTCAACAACCTCGTCGTCTTCTTTCACTCCTGTTTGTATAGGCCTTGTTTCCAATAAGTAAAGCTTATCTCCCTCAAAGCACCAGAAGACTTGCTGTGGCTTCTCAAAATGATCCTCTATTTTCCTTATCTCCAGGCTTATTACCTTAATATCATTGTCTGATATTTTTTGTTTTTTGCTGCTCTCCTGAGACAGCTCTCTCCTTATAATCTCATCTGATTCTATGTCCTTGACATAAGCAAATGGTTGCTGGTTTACAGCGATTTCTTTTGGAGCAAGAGACTTTTTGTCCACTCTGTAAACATCAGACTTCACGCTTTGCGAAATGTTAAAGCCAGACCACGCTTTTATTAAGATTTCATCTTCATTGTTAAAAGGGTTTGTTGATAAAGCAGTGCCCGACCTGTTAGCATCAACCATCCTCTGTACAACAATACCTACAGCATTAATTCCTATGTCATGGCTCTTCCTAAACATCATTATTTCAGGCTTGAAAAGGTCCGCCCAAAAGTTCTTTATCTCATCGAAAAGCCTTTGTTTGCCCCTTACGTACAGAACAACTGTTTTTTTATCTGAGAGAAACTCATCAAAATCAAGGAATAATGCGCTTGCTCTTAACGCGACGTGGGGCTCTGTTGTCTCAATAAGCCTGGTTGCGTCTAAGTTTTTAGGATCAATGTCTAGGCTTTCGTACGCTTCCAGAATCTCATCAACCATTGCTTCGCGCATAGTCGCTTTTGATATTAACCTTTTTATTTCCTCATACGTTTTGTTGAGCTGCTCCGCACTATTGATGTCTGCTTCCTCGTACAGTTTCTCAATTTTCGGCAAGAGCTTTGTTTCCTCAAGGAACTGCTTGAAAGCATCTGCCTTTATTATGAAGCCGGCAGGAACATTAAACTTCAGCCTGTACAGCTTTGCCAGGCTCAAAGCCTTCACGCCAACTTCCTCCAAGACAGAATTGTTGATATCACCAAACCAGTAAACAGATCCCATGCTCCCTCATATATGTAAATTGTTTTTTGTTTTATAAAACTTTTGAAAAAGCGGTTAAGTCAACTTAAAGTAAGACAAGCTTTGATAGGAAAGATATAATATATGGGGCGGGACTAAAAACTTTGTAATGCCCTAACTCAACAAAATTGACTTGAACTACTTAATCATGAAGGGATTAACAGTTATTAACACAAAATTAATGCAAGTATTTTTTTAGAGAAAGCTCATTGCTAAAGACTGAAGCAAAAGTTTTAAGTGAGAAGAATTAACAAAATTAAAAAAATAAAGTGCGCTTTACGCAGCGCAGGTTCCTTCTAGATTTGTGCCGTCGCCAGTGAAAGTGTATGACGCGCTAGTCACAGAGTTTGTGTAATTAATCTGCACTGAGTAAGAAAAGCTCTGGCCGGCAGTACAATTTATTAAGTCACTTGTTATAGTGGTTGATGTTCCTGGAGCCAACTGGAAGTCAGTACCATACAGCGCTGTTCCGTTAAGCAGTATTGAAGTGACTGTTATTCCATCCCTCAAATTGTTTCTAACAACAAGAGTGTCACTTCCTGTAGCGCTTATTGAGTAAGAAGTGAATGCTACGTCCGCAGTTGCCCAGTAAGAAGCAGAAGTTCTTGAGCCTGCTCCGCCGCCCATTCCAGGGATTCCGCCTAAAACACCGACTACAATCAACGCAATAATAATCACAACAGCCAGAATTATAAGATATTCAGTGGCAGTTTGTCCTTTTTTCATATGTTTCACCTCGTTTTGAGCGTTAATAACATAATAACTTGATTTTTAATATATAAAGTTTTCGAAAACGAAAATTTATAATCCTCCTATGATTGAGCCTATCATCTGCCTTGCAATGAAAAAAACAATGATGGAAGCTCCTATTACAAAAGGGGCGAACCTTAAGCCGTGCTTGGCCTTGCCTTCTGAGATAACTCCCATAAGCATGCACGCAAGAAGTGATGTTATGAATAGTATTACCATTGAAAGCTTTGTCAAAAACTCCGGGCTTATAGTTATTTGGCCTGCCAAAAAATCAAGGCCGAAGCCGACAGTTGACCTGCCTGTTTTGGCCTGAATTGCAGTGACCATTTTCAAGAAATGGATTGCAATAGCCAAAAGAAGAGGAGTCCCAATAACTATAGTGAACATGATAAACATCGAATAGGTTTTGGTGTTTGTAACAAGCTCCTTTTTTAGGGTTCTTGTCTCAGCTATGTCTTTGCTGAGCTCCTCTAAGAGCTGTGCTGTGTGGCCTCCCGAGCGCATCGCTGTAGTGAAAAGCTTCATAGCCCTTTCCAACATTTCTGATTTGATATGCTTTGACATGTTCAAAAGAGCTTTTGTGAATGATTCTGTGCCGAACGCTTTTGCAGTGGCGAACTCTATTTCTTCTTTCAAAGGCCCGAACTCGTCGCGGGCAGAAAGCTTCAAAGCCTCAAAAGGCGTCATGCCAGCGCGCAGGTTTGCGGAAATAAGCTGGAGAGCGTCAGGCAATGCCTCCTCAACCTTTTTTGTGCGGTCTTCGACCCTAAAGTAAACCATAAGATAAGCCATCATCTGCACGGTTATCACAACGCCAAAAGCAATAAGGATGTATTTTATGTCAAAAGTTCTTGTAAGAAAATAAGGTGTAACGACAAGTACAATAAATAAAATAAGTGAGATGACAACAGACGATCCAACCCAAACCTCTGGGTTTGTTCTCTTACCAGCATAAACAAAAAGCTGGGAAAGGTTTTTCCTATAAGCAGACGGCAGAATCTTCGCAAAGCTTATCATTATTCTATCTTTCGTTTTCATCTTAAAAGTTCACGATAGGCCTCCTTGTCTTAACAAAACCTATAAGTATTACTTGAACGAAAAAGCAGAGTATTATGAAGCCGACAAAAAGCCCTTTTGTTATGCCTAGACCAGCAAATGATGATAATATAACAAGCATTGTGGCTCCAATTGTTGGCACGGCAACAGCAAACATCATGTAAACAAGGCTCCACAGGTTGAGTTCATGCGCGTAATCCCTTATTTTTGTGCGCTGATCAAGGGTTAAGTCATTAATTATTGTGCGCAAGGCGCCTTTCAGGCTTGCTCCTGCCTTCAAAGTGTTTATGAGCTGCCATATAGTCCTTTTCAAATACTCTGATTTTGTCTCAACAGCCATTTTTTCAAGGGCTTGATCAACAGGCATTCCTGTGTTTATGTGGCGGGCTGCCTTTCCGAACTCAACAGAAACCTGGCCGTACCCCGCCTTGCCCACATTAATAAAGCCGTTGTAAAGGGAGATGCCTGAGCTTATCTGCATTAGCAAGTCCTTAAGCGCGAACACTAAGTGGCGGTCAATCTGCTCTGCCTTTTTTCCGCCGATAATTTTAGGGTACCTTATCAGGGTGTATCCTATCAGGACAAATATTAGGAATGCGAAGCCAAGGCTTGAGAGCAGCGACTCCTGGAGTGGCTTAAGTTGCACGCGATAATTAAGCACGAACAAAAGCCCGAAAAAAAGAAGGAAGTAAAACAGCAGGTTTACAATGGTTGCTGCCAGGTACTCTCTCGGGACCATGCCTAAGTCTGTTTCCTGAAGGTCCTGCTTCATAGATGGGAACCTTTTTGAAAGAGCCTCGCCAACACCCAGAAAAGGCCTTGAAATCAGCCTCGCAACAGGCATTGGCAGAATCATTAAGGGTGCTTTTTGTGACATTTTAGAGAACCGAGCTGGGGTTTTTGTTCTTCTCAACAGCTTTTACCAAGTCATCGGCGTGCTTGTAATAAAACCTCATCACAGCTCCGACTTGGTCCATATCAAATATTTTGTGATTGAGCATCCATTGTAGTATGTCCTGTTTTTGCTTTAAGTCATCATTTATCTCTTTTAATGTCATTCCTGTGTGAAGGTTCAAGTCCTCAACTATTCGGATGCTGTCATTTGCCTTTTCAAAAACGTCAGACCTCGGCCTCCACCTGTACAAATAATTCAGCTCTAATTCCTCACCTCCACTGAGAACTTCTGCGAGCTCAAGCGTCCTTCTTATGCCTTTCCTCCTGTCCCTGTACTGTATTAATATTAGGTGAAGAGCCTCTACTTCTGTTTTTGGCACTTGAATGGGCGGCTCTGTAAGCCTCCTCTTAACCTGCTGGACAGTGTCAGCGTGAAAAGTTGCGTAAACGCTGTGGCCGGTATGCATTGCTTCAAACAAGGCTTCTGCCTGCTCCCTCCTCCTAACTTCTCCCACGACTATGCGGTCAGGCCTCATTCTCAACGCAGCCACCATAAGGTCAAGCATTGTGACTTCTCCCTGGCCCTCTGGGTTCGGGTTCCTGCTAGTCAGAGGAACCCAGTTCCAGTACAACTGCTTCGGCAGGGAAAGCTCTCTAGTGTCCTCAATAGAAAGGATGCGCTGCGTCGGCGGAATGAACGAGCACAAGCTGTTGAGCATAGAGCTCTTTCCGCTTGCTGTTCCGCCGGAAACAAGAATGTTCAATTCGTACTGCATTGCCTGCCACAAGAAAGACGCAATCTCCTTAGACAATGTGTTTGCAGCAATCAGGTTTGTCGGCGTCCACGGGTTTCGTGCGAAACGCCTTATTGTTATCGTGTTGCCCATTGTTGATATGGGGAAAAGTGTTGCAGCTACTCTGTCACCAGTGAGAAGATGCGCGTCCATTATTGGGTTTAATGAATTTATTTCACGACCGACTTTCCTGCCTATTTGCGAAGCAAAATTATAAATTTCTTCTTCGGACCTTATGGAAGAAGAAGTTACACACCAACCATATTTTCTGTGATAAACAGAAATTCTTTCTTTGCTGCTGTTTATAACCAGCTCTTCCAGCCAGTTGTCCGCAAGCATTATCTCAACAAATCCGAGACCGTACATCCTGTGAAGGAGAACTCCTGAAAGAAGCTCGATTTCATTATCTGGGTGGTTTGGAAGTTTTTCTTTTATTACTTTCCGGGTTTCCTCAAAGAATGCTTTTTTCAGGTTCTCAAGCTTTTCAGGATCTGTTATCTCCTGTATTTCAAGAGGCACTTTAGATGCTAATTCTCCCGTCAAGTATTTTAGGAGGGCTTCTGTTCCAGGACCGAATTTCTTCATGATAATCTCATAAACCGGAACGTTCTCCTTGTCTATAGACCATATTTTCACTGTTGCCGGAACCTTGTCAGCAACAACTGTGTAAGAGTCCAACAGTTTTTTTGTCATATTACCCCTTTACCTCTCAGTATTATAATAACAATTACCATCAGAGTCAGCAAGATTAATCCGAACAAGCCAAGCTTCAAGTATTTTTGTTTCTTGGCAGAAGCATGGTTTTCATGCCCTTCTTCAAGACTTTTTAGGAAGGAACGGCCTATTATAGGATATGTGAACTTAAGCAAGCCCTCGTCGTCAAGTACTTTCGCGTATTCCTCTAATTTCTCAGGATTTATATTTAGGCGCTTCTCAAGCTCAAAAAGTGTTATTTTCTTGCTTTCCCTGACAATCTTAAGTATTTTGTCAAGCTCGGTTTCCAAGAGTTCCCCCTCGGAAAACAGGCGCGGCTTTTCAGGCTTCTGGGTAATTTCCTTTTCTATTTTGCCTTTCAGCTTTGGAATAACAGCTTTTCTCTTGATTTGCGTTGCTCTGTCCAATAACCCCATTTTCACTTCCTGCTCTTTACTTTAGGTTTTCTCATTTTTGTTTTCCCAACATTCTTTGCCTTCTTTACGGCTTTAGCCTTGTTCAGCTTCTTAGTAGGTTTTTTAGATGACCTCTTAACTTGTTTTTGTGGTGCAGAAACTTTCTCTTGCCCGTGTTTCTTCTGCTTTGCTTTTTCAAGAACCCTTTTGTAAAGCTCAAATTCAGGAGTCTCAACAAACCTTGCTATCTCCTCCTCTGGAAGCTTACCTAGCAACTCATCAACAACAAGCAAAACCCTTCTGAAATCCTCATCCATGAAATCATGTTCTGCCTTATTGCTCTCCTTGACGTTTCTGAAAGCTTCCTCCACCTCTTTTTTGTCATGGCCGTCTTCCTCCAACACTTTTATGATGCTGTCCTTGGAGAAACCTTCTTTTATGGATTCCTCCACGAACTTTGGAAGCTCATCCCCTTGTTTTTGCAAATGCTTCTTCTTGTATTCTAAGAAAAACACATAGAAAACTATGAAAATGATGATTAAGCTGCATATCTGTATTAATATTTCGAGCATGTTAACCCCTATGAGTAAAAACTTAGCGTAATCATTTATTAATTCTATTTTACATTTTGAAATAGTAACTAATCCTCCCAGACAATTTCAGCTTTTTTGTCAAGAGAAGCTACGCCGGCAGCTCCTGAACCTTTTTTCCCACCGATTAATCTTTCAAAAGAATCATTGAAAAGCTTTTGATTGTTGCTAAGTTCTTTTTGCAACGTGCAGTTTTCTGTAAACACACCTATTATGAAATTCCTTTGGAAAACAGAAGTTTCTGAAGGCAGCTCATCATCCTCATCTCCTGCTCCTTGCTGGTCCTCTTCGCTCCACCATTCAGTCATCAAATCTGATTTTAATTTGCCTTTGCTTTTTGAGCTTACAAACAGCTTTCCCTCATCATAGTCATCAACGAACACTTCAAACTCATAATCATAATCCTCATTGTTGGCAACAAAAACAAATATTTCATCGTCTGCTCTTGTCTTCGTCATCTTGTGGTCAAGCTCATAGCTGACAATAACATTTGACGGGCAGGGCTTATCACTATTAGCAGGTTCTTTAACACGTTTTTCAGGAACCTCTTGTTTTGGGCTGCCAGGCGTGTTGTCATGAAGATTAATTTCGTGATTTATCAATGAAGAAGAATAAATTATTGCTAGCAAAATAACTATTAATCCAGCCGCAGCAAAATAGGTTTTCTTGTTATCCTTATTATTTTTATTCATTTTGCCACCTTTTTAAGACCTTATAACAAGTTTTATGTTGTCGAAGTAAGCCCCGAAGCCCTCTTCGCGTTTGTCCCAGTCTCCTATGAAAGCTCCGAAGTCAAGATAATAAGCTCCGACCTGCGTTATGTAAGACGTTACATTGAAAACCTCATAGCCCGAGTCGTCAGATGGGTTGTTCATAAAATAAATTTCGTTGTAAGGGTCAGCGTCATTATCGCCGGAGTCAAGGTCAGAGCCAAGCCACACAACCTGCGAAGGAGTTGTTAAGCGGGCCTTAACCCAAGCCTCA
>RFII01000074.1 GCA_003695265.1 Candidatus Woesearchaeota archaeon
GTTATATGTTATCATTAAGGCTTTCTTTGCTTTAAACTTTTTCATGAAGTAAAAGTTTTTCAACAAATTTGCAGGATTCTCGGAACGCTTCTGATTTTTTCTCGGCAACTTATTTTAATTGGAAAACTATTATTATTAACGATGAGTGAGAAATATACATGCACTTTAGACATATGGGTTCCAGAAGGAAATCCAAGCAAACTTGTAATGCAAATAACCCCAGATTGCCTGCAAGGAACCTTTAGCGACTTGGCATTTCATCTTTTAGAACAGCCTTTGGAAAAAAAATATTCAGGAGAACAATTAAAAAAAGCAAGATTGCTTCGGGAATTATTTTGTCATAATGATCCTTATTGCACAGAAATAAGTTTTTTTTCATATTTGGATCATAATAATGATTTTACAGGTCCTTTTTTCATGGAAGACAGCATTGCTGATAATCTTGATAGAATCGTAAGAAAAACTACTGGAAATAGTTGTGGTTATGACACTAATAATAGGATTGATTTAATTATTTTTTTTAGGGAGATGTTCTAAAATATGACACTCCTGTTCTTTCACGAACTCCAATCCAAAAGTATTTTATTGCATCAAAACACTTCTCACAAACACTCAATATCGGAGCTGATTTCAAAGTATTGCATAACTTAACATTAGCATAACCTTTTGTTTGAGCTAATGGATCGTCATGGTGCCAAGGATTGCCAAGCAAATGGTTTGCCTCATGCTTCGCAATATTCTTTATGTATCCTAAATATTGCTGCCTGTTTCCTTGCAATGTTATTATCACGTGCCCAGTCCTAAAATTTGAGTTTCCCCAATAATACTCTGTGGGGTCATTAAAGAAACCCCTATCAACCAAAACAACATCAGCATGAGGGCTGCCGCCCTTCTCAGGATCACGGTAATCCTCATTGCCCAAAATATTAGCCAGTGTCTTAGGATTAACAAGCCCATTCTCCAAAGACATTTCAACTTGCCTGATTACTGAGTCATGAATTCCGCAGTCAAAAACAGAAATATCCAGCCCAACCTCCCTTATTAACTCTTCAATCCCTTCCTTAACATAAGGAACAACTATAGGATTTATTGAGGGCATCCTGTAAATCCTAATTTCTCTGTCATAAAACCACTTAATGCTTGGTTCAGCAGACTGGCTTGAAAACATAAACCCCTGTTTCCGCCAGGAATCCTCCCACTTTCTCCTGCTTTTCTTTCTTTCTAATTCTTCCCTTAACAATCTCCTAAGCTTATTGTTTGAGCCCACACCAAAATTTAAGTATTAATACCTATAAAAGCATTTTGGCTTCTGCTATGCGTACATAAAAAAATAATCTTTAGAAAACCAAAGAAGAAAAAAATAAAAAAATTTTTTTTATTTTATTAGTATCATTTTTTTTGGTTTTGTTGCTTTTCCGTTGGCGATCATTCTGTACAGGTAGACTCCTGAGCTTACTGGCTGGCCTTGGTTGTTTGTGCCGTCCCAGTTAACTTGGTATGTTCCTGGGCTTAATTCACTTTCGATGAGGTTTTTTACTAGTCTTCCTGTTGCGTCGTAAACGTCAATTCTTACGAGTGCTGGCTTGTCTAGGCTGTATTTTATGCTTGTGTTCGGGTTGAATGGGTTTGGCGTGTTTTGTGCTAGCCTGAACCATGTTGGGAGTGGCGTGTCAGGCACTCCTGTTGTTGTTAGGATTGCGTTCAGTGAGTCTACTGTTGCTTGGTACAAAGTTGCTGAGTCTGGCGCGCTTGGCATGTTTATGTAGGTGAAGAATAGCAGCATTCCGTCAAACTGTTCTTTTATGTCTGCGCTGTTTTCTGGTGTTGCTGTGCTGTCTGCCATGTAGTCTACTCCGATGTCTGTGAATGGAAGTGTTATTGTTGCTAGTGAGTCGTTGGAGTATGATGTGAATCTCCATCTGTTTCCGAAGAAGTCTCCTTCATGATTAAACAGTGCGTTGCCTAGCACGTCTACTACTGCTTGGTGTACTATTTGTTCTCCTGTCTGCCTGTCGACTTGTGCGTTCGCGTATTTTGGGCTTAGCAAAGCGATTAGTCCTGCCAAGCCTGCTGCGATCATGGTTTTTTTTCTCATGCTCTCACCTTTTATGTGATTGTTATTGTTATTGTTTTGTTGTTGTTGGTTTCGTTTATTTCGCTTATTGTTGTTGTGTAGTCTGTGCTTGCTGTGATGTTGTGTGTTCCTGCGCTGCTGAATGTGAGGCTGTCTATTACTGTGAATGTGTCTTGGCCTTTTATTGTGAAAGGCTGCGAACTAGTCTTTATGTTACTACCTGACTCTAATTTCCAATTAACATTGGTTATGTTGACGAAGCCGTTGTTTCTTATGTTGAATCTGAAGTATACTGGCTCGCCAACAACAGGATTGTCTGGGTAGATTTTTACTAAGTCTGTGACTTCCAGGTCGTAATGCAAGGCGTTGTTAGCGTTAAGCCTTCCGCCAATAGGCTGATCAGTGCTAATTGGGTCTGCTGAGTTTATTAGGATGTCATAAACTTCCTGGTTCGTCAAAGAAGGGTTGTAAGATAAGAGCAAACCAGCAACACCAGAAACAAAAGGAGCAGAGGCTGAGGTACCACTACAATAATTATACCCATTAAGAGTTCCAGGACACAACCCATCTGGGCTAATTGCTGTTGTATAAATGTCTGCTGCTGCGGCAGATATATCAACCCAAGAACCATAATTTGATCCTATTGTACCACTAAACACCCATCTTTCATCACTCGCATTTGTTCCACCCACAGATATCACACTATCCAAAGCTGCAGGATATTTTGGGCTGTTACCATTCTCATTTCCTGCAGAAGCAACAAAAATAATATTATTATTTTGATAATAATTTGTTATTGTATCATTCATACCAGAAGAAAATACCCCACCAAAACTCATGCTCACAATGCTTGCTCCATTATTCACAGCATAATCAATAGCAGGTATTATTGCTCCTTCGCTACAACCGACTTTTCCATCATTTTGTTTGATACATGCTTTTAGTGGCATTATCTCACAATTAGGACAAACACCAGCCATTCCTTGAGTATCAACAAAAGTTTGTGCTCCTGCAATAGCAGCTACTGCTGTTCCATGGCCATCAACGTCATTTGGGTCATTATCTGGTGTTGAGTCACAATCTTCTGTTGGCCAACATAGGGGTGGTGGAAAAAGAATAAAATCCCAACCCCTAACATCATCAATGTAACCATTACCATCTGTATCAGTTCCATCAATTATTTCATCACTATTACTCCAAATTTTATTTACTAAATCAATATGTGTCCAATTAACACCACTGTCAATAACAGCGATCACAACATTAGAACTTCCTTGTGTTAGGTCCCATGCTTCCGGAGCGTCAATATCAGCATCGTATATGCCTTGATCAGTTGGTGGTTTATAAATTTGTCCTGTGTTATGAAGTTCATATTGCCTCCAAAAATCTTCATCGTTAGGAACAGCATCTCCATAATAAATATAATCAGGCTCAGCATACTCAACATTAATACTCTTCTTTATTCTCTCAACTTCTTTGAGAACATTAATATTTCTTGGGATTTTTACTAAATATATCCTATCAAGCCCAAATTTTTTACTTTCTGAATTAGGAATTAATTGAATCATCTTAATATTATTCTCTTTTGCTAAACTGAATTCTGAGATTTTAGAAATAGCTTCCTTATTGTTATATGATGATTTGAACTTAACAATATACTGTCCAGGCACGTAGTCAACTCCTGCTATGAGTTGTGGTTTTTGTGGTATTTTCTTTTTTGTTTTTTTTGGTATTTTCAGCATTCCTATGTTTTCTTTTGCTGCTGCAACAACACCAACGATTAGTAAGAGCACTAGCGCGCTTATAATGATTTTTTTGCTCATCTTACCACCCTTCATAATTATTTTTTTGTCACTGTTAAATTAATGCAATATTAAAATTTTTCGTTTTACGAGCAAAAACCTTGAATTCACGTTTAAGTATGCATTTCCAAAAAATTTATATAAGCCATGCCAAATAATACTATTAAAAAAGAGGTATTATTCATGAAAAAACACCAAGCAGCTGTTGAGTTCATAATCATTCTCTCAATGATTATGATAAGCTTGTTTGTTGTCCTTGTTGTTAATGATGACGTTTCAACTTCTGTTGAGGGCCAGCACCAAAGGGCTCAGGTGGAAAGCTTTCTTGACGACTTGGGAACTGCTCTTGAGCAGGCTTACCAGAGCGGCGTAGGCACTAAAACAACAGTGCTCGTTGACCTTCCTAATAACGTTCAAGAAGTTTCAATCCAAAACAACACCATCATCATCACCTTGTTGCAGGACGGCGTTCCGACTCATGTTTACAGGAATTTTGATTTTCCAATAAGCGGAAGCTTTGACATAAACGAGGGAACACAGGAGATACCTATTGAGATAACAAGTAATGGTGTTTCTTTCGGCGAAGAAGTAACGCAAGGCGACACCACTCCGCCAGTAATCTCAAACGTTCAGCCTGAGCCAGGGCAAACAATAACAGAGCTTCCTTTCACCCTAAGCCTTAACACTGACAAAAACGCGGTCTGCAGTTACGGCATAAACGAGCTTCCAGGAGCAGTTATTTCCGACAATTTCTCCACTACTGGCGGCATTTCTCACTGGTCTAAGCTGGCCTTAGACAATGGCAATTACACTATTAGCATTTACTGTGAGGACGAGCACGGCAACAACAATAACAAAAACCCTTACACAATAAGCTATACTGTTAACGTTTCAGACGTTATCCCACCTTTCCTATCAGACATCCAGATTTACGGCATAACAAACGACTCAGCAGTTGTTTCATGGAAGACAGATGATTACGCGGACTCATTAGTTGAGTACGGCTTATGGAACTTCCAGACTTATGAAAAATACGACTCAGACATGGTATTAAACCATGAAATCATAATAACAGGGCTTGTTGAGAACAAAACGTACTGGTTTGACGTTACAAGCTGCAACGCAGCAGGGCTGTGCACGACAGCAGGCACATACAATTTTGAGACTTTGCCTCCTGAAACACCCCCTCAGATTCCTGAGACTCCTCAAGAAGACATCACGCCGCCTGAACTATGGTTTTTCGGCGCAAACAACTCTTACCCAAAAGTCAATGACTCAGTGCAGTTCTTCTCCTACTGGACAGACGACCTAGAGCTCGGCTCATGGATGTTCAGCTGGACTCCTGACTGCGCTAACTGGCAAAACGATTCCTGGGTAGCTTTCGGCCAAGGCGTCACAGGAGACTGGGCGAACACCACAAAAAACATCTCAGAGCAGTGCGCAAACAAAACAATCAGCGTGAAATTCAGAGTTAATGACAGCGCTGGCAACACAGTCGAAACAGTTACAGGAATGCTGCCAGTGCAGCCTATAGAAGAGCCCCTGCCACCACAAGAGCCTTACATTAACGTTAATTTGATAAGGCCTGAGGATATGGGTGAAGTGTATAATGGAACAATTTACTTTTATTATAATGTTAGCTCAAATGAAGAAATCATTAATTGCACTCTTTTTGTGCGCGACTTCTATGGAGCCTTCAATGAGATTGATTATGATACAAGCGTGGAATTAGACGCAGAACAAAACATGTCTGTTGAAATTCAATACTCTGATTATTTCAGGTGGTGGGTTACATGCTACTCAAACACAATGTTTGGCAATACAACAGAGAGATATTTTTATACAATAATTGGTTCTTTTACTGATACAACACCCCCCTCCCCAACTTCTTCCATTTTCATTAATGATTCTTCTGTTAGTGTTGGTGACAGCATTAATTTCAGCGTTAATTGGAGTGATAATATTGAGCTTGACTCTTATGTTTTCAGCTGGACTCCTAACTGTGCTAACTGGCAGAATGATTCGGCTGTTTACTTTGCTGACGGCTTGCAGAACGCTACTGCCTCAAGCGTTCACACAATTCAGGCAGGGTGCAAAGGCCAATACATTTACTTCATGTTCTTTGCAAACGACACCTCTAATAATTGGAACGACACAGGATTGTACAGCATTCAAGAAGCGTCAAGCCCTTTCATTATGAAAGGAAGCCCTTTTATCATGAAAAATGGTGATGGCAGTCCTTTTGTCTTAAAAAAAGGCACACAAACTCCTATTATTCCTCCTTGCCCACCCGACTGTGGTAATTATTAATAAAAATGTATTTTTTTA
>RFII01000010.1 GCA_003695265.1 Candidatus Woesearchaeota archaeon
CTCTAACTAATAACTTTTTTAAACTACTAATCATATTCTTTTATTATGCGACTAACATGCCCTTTATGCAAAGAACCATTCTCTTTAAACTGCAAGAGAAGGGAATGTCCTGTAATGGCAAAAGTGAAATCAATGCTCATAACAACAAAAAGACTTGAGAGCGAGAACTACTTCGGAAGCTCTCCAGCTCCTTTCGTCGGCAGGTTTAACTACCCGAACATCAGCGTAGGCATCCTAAGCCCTCCAGAGCAGAGAGAAGACTCATGGCTTTTGGACGCGCCGACTTACTGGGCAGAAAACAATTACACCATTGACCGGATAATAGGCCTGCGCTCCAGCCTCATAAACTCGAACTTCAAAGCCCATGTGAAAAACAGGACAAAACTTCTTGAGATAAGCCAGGAAGTCGGAATGGCATCTAAGCCAGTTGACGTCGAGATTAATCTTGAAAAAAAGCCGAGATTCCATTTCACAGCCCAGCCGAACATAACTCCTATAGGTCCCACGGCAAAACTAAGAAAAGCCGAGATAACAAGCAACCCTAAAATAGCGAAAAAAGTCGATTACGTTGTGTCTGACACTGACTTAAAGGCAGAAGAAGGTCTAGTTTACCTTTATGAAAAAGGGTTTGACGAAAACTTTTTGAGCAAGCTCCTCTCAGTAGCGAACCTCGGACTAAAATCCAACAGGAAGCTCGTGCCGACGAGGTGGAGCATAACAGCGACAGACGACACTCTTGGAAAAAACATAATAAACGAAATCAAACAATACGATGAAAGCGACTTCATGGCGTACTTTGGTGGCTTTCTGGGCAATTATTACTTCGTAATGTTCTTCTCAGACGTGTGGAGCTATGAACTCTTTGAAATAGACACCTCAACATTCTCGCCGAAAAAAAAGAACTGGTGGACTGATTATGAGAGCTACGACGGAAGAAAAAACTACGCGAGCTCCACTATCGGAGGGTATTACGCTGCAAGGCTTCCAATCCTGAACAGGCTGAAAAATCTTAGGCGCCAGGCAAGCGTTCTAGCTTTGAGGTTTGTCACGTCAGACTATTACGCGCCTCTCGGAGTGTGGGTTGTCCGCGAAGCAACAAGAAAAGCGATGATGAGCAAGCCCATAATTTTCGAGGACAAAGATTCTATGCTGAGATACGCGAAAGAATTTGTTCATCACAGATTTCAAATAAACGCGGACGTGATATTTAGGGAAAGCAAATTGTTAAACAATCTCAGGGCTCAGACAAAGCTCAACGCGTTCTTCAGTCGATAAACTATTCTATTTGTGAGAATAAATATTTAAGAAAAAAAATCCTAAAACTATTTAAATAGGCTCAACTACCTAAGATTTTATGAAGAAAGCAGTTGTTCTGATTATTTCTCTCTTTGCAATAATCAGTGTTCATGCTGCTGAAACAGAGAACGCCAACAGCCTAATCGAGACGTGCGCCTCCACAGGAGGAATAACGAACGAAGAGAAGCTGAGCGAGGAAAACGGGATTGCCAGCATAAAGGTTGAGTGCAGGTGCCCTCCAGGCTATTGGTGGAGCTACACTCTTGGGTGTGTTAAAGGAGAAAGAATTCTTTTGTGCGAGAACCTGGAAGTTGGCAGCGGCTCATCACACAATTGCGCTAGTAACATAAAAGATGTTAAGAGGCTGCTGAGCAAGGAAGACTTTAACTCGGTCAGCGTTGAAGGAAGCTACGCGGACCCCGAGGACAAGCTCTGGGACGGGCTTTTCTTTTACGCAGGCAAACTCCCAGAGAACCCAACACTCGAAATATATGTTAGCCCTTCGCCAAACGCAAAAATAAAGCCGTCAATGCTTTATGTTATAGGTGACTTAAACACAGGAGAATTCACTCACAAGATAAAAGATGTTGTCGTGGACAAGAGGGAGAAAGTCAGCATAAACGTTTCCGAATACCTGAATAGCGGCGGCAGGGCTTTTCTTATAATGCCGAACCCTGCAGGAAGCGCATTCAACATTGACAAGATAAGTTTCAAAGGAGTCGAGATAAAAACAGAAGAAAAAAAGGAAACCAACAACTTAGACGTTCTAATACCAGCAACTTTATTCCTGCTCGCGTGCCTGGCAGTCATTTACGCTGCTTCGCACTTTCTCATGAGGAAAACTTCTTAAACTCATTCAGTTCTCTCAAAAAACGAGAGGCTGTCTTCACGACGTGCTCTGGCTGCGTGCTGAATATCTCAGCAACTCTTGCTAATACATCACCATCATACTTCTCAGATGAGGAAAGCTCATAATCTGCTTCCTCAAGCTTTTTTCCTTTCTTCCTCGCCTTTCTCGCTTTCTTCCACTTTGCGAAAAGCTCTTCTGCCCTTGCCGGCACAACCTCAGGAGGAACGCCGAAAAGTTTTGCCAGCTCCTCAACCATGACTTCCCCTTTTTGGTACGCTTTCCTTGCTGCCATTCCCGCAGCGAACTCTATTCTTACAATGCCGTCCTGAATCTTGCTAGTCTTTAAGATGGTGATGCGCTCAGCTTCTCCGGTTAATTTAAGATGGGTTCCGCCGCAAGCCTCAACATCCAACCCCTTTATTTCTATGACGCGCACGCTCTTTCCAGGAACAAAGCCGCCCTGGTAAAGAATAAAACCATACTTTTTCTCTGCAACATCTTTTGGAAGAACATAACTGTTCACAGGAAGGTTTAACTGTATCACCTTGTTTGCTTCCTCCTCAATAAACCTGATTTCCTCAGGAGAAAGCTTTTCATAATGAGTTATGTCAAGCCTTGCCTTGCTAAGAGACTTTGAAGCTCCTGCCTGCCAGACGTGGTTTCCGAGCAACTTTCTCGCAACGCCGTTTATTATGTGGGTTGCGGTGTGGTGCTGCGCCAATTGCAGCCTTCTCTCAAAATCAATCTTTCCTTTTACGAGCATGCCTCTCCTCAAGCCTTCAACTGACTCAAGCCTGTGGACTATTAGGTTTCCATGCTTTAACACTTCCTCAACTCTAATCCCATTTAAGGTTCCTGTGTCGTGAAGCTGGCCTCCAGAAGTAGGGTAAAAAGCTGTTTTGTCAAGGACTACAAGATCCCTCTTAACTGCAAGCACAACCGCTTCGAACTCTGTGAGGTCATAGTGCTCGTAATAAAGTATTTTCGTGTCCGGCAAGTCACCAAAATCAACGTCTAATTCCTTTCTCGTCTGCGTAGCCTGCTGCTTGTTTTCATGGAGAGATGCGACTCTCGCATAGAAATTGTCAGGAACACTTAGTTTTTTGCCATTCTTCTCAAACTCTTCCTTGATGAAATCAGGGCTTATGCCATGACTGTCATACAACTCAACAAGCTTTTTCTCATCAATTCTTGAAAGCCTTGAAACAATATGCCTGCTTCTCTCTATTGTTTCCTTAAATTTTCTTCTCTCTACCTCAAGGATTTTTTCGACTTCATTCAGATTCTTTCTCAACTCAGGAAACAGGGGTTTTAGGTAAGAAGCATGCCACTCGCACACTTCCGGCAATGAAATCTGCCATTCATATTTATTTATGAAAGACAGCGCCCTGCGAAGAATCATTCTCAAATTGTAGCCTCCGCCTACATTGCTCGGCAGAACGCCGTCTGTAAGAGCAACCAAAAGCGCGCGGGAGTGCTCTGCAACTGAATAAAGAGCAGCCAAAGGAAGAATCTCTCTCTTCAGCTCAGATATTCCTAGACCCACTTTTTTGCTTACAGCACCCCACGCCTTTTCTGCATCCTCAACCTCATCAACGTTCAAGTAAGAAGCATGGGGAAGGAAATCTCGCATTATCTCCATGTCCGCTTTAACTCCTGTTTTAGCATGAAGCTTCTTCATAACTGTTGGGAAAGTTGTTTCATAACTTGTTGATGATGCTTTTGTGAACCACGCAAACCTTTCATGGCCAGCGCCCATGTCCAAAACCTTTATGTTCAGTTCTTTATATCCTTTTGGAGTCTGCGAATAAAACATGTACACCTGGTTGCCTAATTCTAACCCTCTTGAGAAGAATTCCATGCACGGCCCGAAGTTTCCGCCGCCGGCCCAAGCGTCCTCATGATAAATTATTTCATCTTTTGGTATTCCCATCCCTCTGACGAGCCAGTCATGGATGTCCTCAAAATACTTTTTCTGATTGTACTCTTTCGGCGGCATGAAGGCGTGCTGGCCAATCATAACAAATCCTGTGTAGTGCGCTCCTGTAATCCCAACATTATCAATGTCATTGAACCTTAAGCAGAACTGCGGAACAACCAAAGGGTTTGCAGGCGGCTTCACCTCACCGGAAACAACGAAAGGCTGAAAGTCGTAAATGCTTGCTTGAACGAAATCAGTGTCGTCCCGCCAGCGGGCCGCAACAGGATACCTTGGGATTGGAGTGTAACCTTTTTTCCTGAACATCGAGGCAAAAGCTTTCCAGGCTCCGATGTAATCAAAGCTTTTCTTCGCAGGACTGTTCCCAATAAATCGGTAGCCTCCCGAGCAAGCAGGGTCACCGCACACTTCTGATTTTTCTGTACTCCAAAAATAAGTGCCGCATTTAACGCATTTATGCCTGGAAAACCCATGCTCTTTCAGAACAGATGTTGCGTAATAATCATCAGGATTCCTGCTTGCCTTAAGCTTAAACTCCCTCTTAATCTCCTTATCAGCCTTCATACACTAATCTGAATAATATGAGATATAAAAAGGTTATGAAAAAAAGAAAGATTATCTTATGTTATGCAAAGGTATCCTATATTACTACCGTCGCCGTTCCAAAAATTATACAATTCTCTTCTTATGCCTTGGTCACATATAAGGTTATCACCAGCATCGCAATGGGATTGGCCCCAAGAAGAGCATGATCCAGGGTAGCTTGTCTCTACAGTGCCACCTCCAAGGACAAGCCCGTTAGAAGAGCCTGTCTGGTCATCCCTGCATAGCAGAACTCCATCGTCTCGGACGCCGTAAACATACTGGTTTGCAGAACAATTACTTCCTATGTCCTTTTGAAAATAGTTTGTGTCGTGCCCGTCAAGGAGGTCAGCGTCCAGCCCGGATCCAAAGCCGTCATTATTGCTATGCCAGATAGTTCCTGGAAAATCACCTATCTCACTCCAGCTGTGCCCAGGGTTTGGCGCTGTTGCAATAACAATTCCAATGCCAACCAAAGCAATCATCAAAGCAAGCAAGTAAAGGTGCTTTTTCTCAATGTTTATCTCAATTTTCATAGGGAATCACCTTTTTTTGTCAATAAAATACTTTTATGAACATAGAAACATAAATAATTTTTGTTTTTACTTGTCTGCTTCGTAATTCTCCAGGCTTGTGTTGAGCTGCCTGTGCACCATTATGAAGGTTGTCCTTCTTGAGAACTCCTTAAGCCTGCGCGCCCCAATGTAAGTTGCGGTGCTTCTCAGGCTGCCCAAAAGGTCAAGAACAAAATCATTAACATCACCTTTGTAAGGGATTAAAGTGTACCTTCCTTCCACTGCGCGGTATTTCTCAACTTTGCCGTAATGCCTTTTCATAGCAACGTCAGAAGAAGAGCCGTAGTATTCCTTGTATTTTTTCCCATTCTTCACTATTAACTTCCCTCCAGACTGCTTGAATCCAGAGAACAATGCGCCCGACATAATAAAATCAGCGCCAGCGCCGAACGCCTTTGCTAGGTCTGCGGGATACCTTAACCCGCCGTCAGTCATTATTAAGCCGACGCCGACTGTGTTGCTTATTCCGTGAGCAGCGTCAGCGCATTCAATGGTTGCGCTTAATTGCGGATAGCCAACGCCTGTTTTTCTCCTTGTCAAGCACATGCTTCCAGGGCCTATGCCTATCTTTACAATGTCTGCGCCGCTAAGCAGAAGCTCTTCAGTCATCTCATTAGTCACAACATTTCCCGCTATGATGGTATGCCTCGGCAGCAATTTCCTCAGCTCTTTAAGCTTTCCCACAACAACCTCCAAGTAAGCGTTCGGAACGTCTAAGCAAACAAAATTAAAGTATTTGTGCAAGCCTTTCTTCATAACTTCCCTGAGCTTCTTAAAATCATCATCCCTTATGCCCAGGCAATACGAGATGTAATCAGGATTGTTGAATTTCGGAAGAAATTTTTCCAACTCCTTCACTGAGTAAAACTTATGGAGAACCGTGAGCATCTTGTATTTTGAAAGCTCTTTGGCCATTTCAAACGTGCCGCAGGAATCCATGTTAGAAGTAGCTATAGGAATCCCCTTCCAGGTGCGGTGGCTGTGGATAAACTTAAACTCTCTTTCAAGAACAACGTCAGCCCTGCTCACCAATGTGCTTCTTTTCGGCCTTATAAGCACGTCATCAAAGTCAAGCTTAGGATCATTATCAATTCTCATAAAGCAACCCCCCCAAACTGCTCGCGTTTAAGTATTATTATACTTTTCGGTGTGAATGGTTAAAAGTCCGAATTTCTTATACTAAGCTTTTTTAATTATTCTTGAATAGGATTTTATGATGTTTAACTTAAAAAAATACAAAGGAACATTTAAAGGATTAATCGGAGAATACATGTTTAAGCTTACTGATGACAAATTAATAATAACAAAGTCTTATAACAGATCCAAATTTTTTAGAACTTTTTCTAGATTAAATTCAAAACAAAGAAATTTTTTGTATGAAAATTGGTTTTCTATTGATGGAATAAAATTTGAGAACGGGAAAATAGTCTTGTATGAGATAAAAACCAGAAATAAATACAATAACAAACTTCATTTTAAGCCAAAAACAACAAGGAGAACTCATGAAATGTATCAAGAAGCAAAACAATTAGGGTTCGTGGTGAAGTTGGTTACTGTTTGGTTATGCAAAAATTGGGATTTTGAGGTTGAAATGCAGGATTTCAGCGAAAAATACTATTATGTTGACAAAGAGAAGAAGTATGACATGGGTTATAAGAAACATTATGCGGGCTATTAATTGAAAATTAATAGCCCCGCCCGGATAAGCGTGCAGTGAAGGAACCTCCCGACTTAGGCTTCAAACCTGCATTTCGAACCGAGGTCCCAGGACCCAAAATCCTGGATGATTTGCCCAACCAAAAAGCTGATTGGCCACTACACCACGGGGCTACTAATTCCATAAAATAAAAAGGATTTCTTGATTTGTTTATATATATTTTTATTTTTTACAAATGGACTGCTCCCTTGAACCCCCAAACTCTTTTTAGTATCTCTTCTTCCATAAAATGCAGCTTCCCTGGAACTATCAAGCAGTGCGGCGCTTTCCCAAAGTCTAGCTTCATTAATTCCTCTGCGGAACCGTAAATAATCTTTTGATTTTTGTTTCCCAACCTCGCGCATCCAACGCAGAGCGTTTTTTCTGTAAGGATTTTCTCTTTTCGTTTATCTTCTATATCAAGCAAGTTCTGAATTGCCTCCTTGATTGTCATGAATTTCTTCTCAGCAGGCCGCAAATCAAGAAGAAACAATGTGTGCAAACCAAGGTGTTGGTTCTCTAAGAGCACATCATAATAGGTTTCAGGCTCAAACCCCTTTTCTTTGAACGGAATCGAGGTTGTCTTGCCAAACTTGTAAAGCTCTAATCCTGTTTCGCCTACAGCTGTGAGCACAGAAGCATTGTGAATCACATTAACAGGAATATCAAGCTTTTTTGCCCTCAAAAAGATGTCTGTGTGTGTTGTTGCTGAGAAAACATCGCCTATAATTAGCAGGGCAACATCCTTGTCTTTCGCGCCTTTTAATATTGTCTCTTCTGCTTTTTTCTCGACTAATTCGCGGTCAGCCAAGATTATTTTCTTGCCGTACAGCTTTTCCAATCTCTCAACAGGACACTGCAGTAAAGAAGTGTAATTCTCTAAGTAAACAGAGTCGCATTTCCTCACTGCTTCTAATCCTTTCAGGCTTATATCCTGCTCGTCATTCAATCCTATCCCAATAAGGTACAATGCCATATTGAGGAGAAATTATTGATTGATTAAAAATGTTTTGGAAAGATTTTTTTCTTTCCAAATCCCAGAAACCAAAAAATGGTTTTTTATGTTTTGGAAAGATGTTTTACGAAGGGGACACCCCTTCGAATTGTCGGAAATTGCTATGCAATTTCTGAGCATGCCAAAAATCTACGATTTTTGAGCACCCCGATCAATGCTGGGGTTCAAGGGGATGCAATCCCCATTGTTAAAATTAGTTTCTTATTCAAAACAAAAAAAGAAAGAAAGCCTCCGCCCGAAGGCGAAAGCAAAAGGTTTTGCCTTCATTTTCATTTTGTCGGGGGTGATGTAAAATGAAGGCAAGAAGTTCTCACCACACAAAGACCAAAGGGGTGAACATGAACTTCAATGCACGATTTCAATCCCCAACTCATCATTTATCTCTTGCGCTTCCTCTTCGATTTCTCTTCTCTTGCCCAAGATCCAGGGGGACTTGACTCCTGTTATGATTGTCATAACAGTGAGCTTTCCTTTCATGTCTTCTGAGATGCGGGCTCCCCAGATGCAGTTCGCGTTATCGTCCATTGACTCTGTTACGAGCTCGCCAACCCTGTTTATTTCCTCAAGGGTCATGTCAGGACCTCCCACTATATGCAGTAATGCGCCCTGCGCTCCCTCATAGTTAATATCAAGCAATGGGTTTGAGAGGGCTCCTTTAACTGCTTCTTCCACTCTGTTGTTGGTATCTGATGCACCCACTCCAATTGCTGCTACTCCTCCATCTTTCATTATTGCACGCACATCCGCGTAATCAAGGTTGACCAGCGAAGGAATAGCAATTGTCTCAACGATTCCCTTTATCATTGTCGCTATTAATTCATTTGCAACTGCAAATGCTTGCGTTATAGGAAGATCACCTGCAATAGCAACCAACCTGTTATTATCTATAACGATGACTGTGTCAGAAACCTGCCTTAATTGCTGCAATCCGAACTCTGCCTTGTCAACTCTCGCCCTTTCTATCTTGAAGGGCATTGTTACAGTGCCGATGACTATCGCGCCTGTGTCTCTAGCTACTTCAGCAATAATTGGGGCTGCACCAGTACCAGTGCCTCCACCCATGCCTGCACAAACAAAAACCATGTCAGCACCTTTAAGCATTTCTTTTAATTCAGGAAGGTTCTCTTTAGCTGCCTCAGTTCCCTTTTCTGGAAATCCGCCGCAGCCAAGCCCTTTTGTGATTTCTTGGCCAATCAGTAATTTGCGATCAGCTTCGATCATGTCCAAGTGCTGCTGGTCAGTATTACAAGCGAAAATCTCAGCGCCTTTTATGCCTTTTCGGTAAAGCCAGTTTACCATATTGTTTCCAGCGCCGCCTGCGCCGATAACCTTTATGTTTGCTTTACCCACTGCTGGGCTTTCTGTGTTGTTGGCTTCAGAACTTTTTATTGCCTTTTCAATGACCAAGTCCATCTTTTTCCCCTCCCCTTTTTGTGTGGTTTTATATTCTTGAATATATAGTATAAACTACCACAATCTTTATAAAGTGGAATAGCTTATACACTTCTTAGAACAAGTTGCTTTACTTGCCGCCAACAAGTGAAACAACGCTTATTAAACGCTTTTAATGTGTGAAAACCCACAAAAGCCCTTTTTTCGCTGAAAAACAATTGTTTTGATGAGTTCCCGCCAAAAAACTCGTCAAAAACAAACTTTTAAATTAATATACATATTAGTATAACTCATATTTAAATATTTCTGTTGTCAAAAATATAAATATCAAGAAGATAATTACTGTTTCTTAGAAAAATTCTCCTTTATTTTATCTTTCAGTTTTTTTATCTCTTTTACTTTCTTTTTTGCTTCTCTCTGCCATACCACGCTATAATCATTTATGAAAGCTGACAGGTCCTTAATCTTGTTGCCATATTCCTCAATAAAAACCTTGTCCGCAAGCTGATACCTGTTTGGCGTTGGGACACGCTCGTCAGGATACCCTAAGGGAAGTATTGCCTGCGGCCTCACACTGTCAGGAATTTTGAGGACTCTCGCAACTTTTATCTCGTCAAAGGCGCCGACCCAACAGCTTCCCAAGCCCAGCGCATTGGCTGCTAGCAACATATTTTGGATTGCGGCAGCGCAGTTCTGCACAGCATAGAGTCTTTCGCCTCTTATGCCATAAAACCTTTCCACTTTTTCGCTCTCTGAAACCACTGTTATCAAGACCGGAGCGCTTGCTATCCAGTACTGGTCGAAGCACGCCTCTGAGAGCTCTTTTTTTTGGTCCTCATCAGTTGTGATAATAAAGCGCCAGTTCTGAAGGTTGCCTGAGCTCGGCGCAAATGTTCCTGCTTCTAGAACATGGTTTATCTTCTCCCATTCAACAGGCGTGTCAAGAAATTTTCTTATGCTGCGCCTTGATTTGATGCATTCAAAAACATCCATTTCAAAATCTTTATATAGACACTTCTATTTATAATTACCGATACCAATGGATTACTCGCAGCTTGTCGAAACATACAAAAAACTCGAATCAACCACTAAAAGGCTTGAGAAAACAACCATTATTTCTAATCTTTTGAGAGAAACAAAAACAGAAGACCTCAGAATGATTGTTCTGCTATTACAGGGAAAAATTTTTCCTGCATGGGATGAGCGCGAGATAGGCGTTGCGTCCAGGCTTGTCATAAAGGCGATAAGCCTTGCGACCGGCTCAAGCGCCAATGAAATCGAGGACAAATGGAAACAAACAGGAGACCTCGGCCTTGTTTCAGAGCACTTCACAACAGGAAAAAGGCAGAAGACTCTGTTCTCGCAAAAACTCACAGTTAAGAAAGTGTTTTCCAACCTTCAGAAGCTCGCAACATTAGAGGGAAAAGGCACTGTAACAAAAAAAATCCAGTTGCTGGCTGAGCTTTTAACAAGCGCGAGCCCTGACGAGGCTAAGTACATTGTTAGGACTGTTCTCTGCGAATTAAGGGTTGGTATTGGCTCTGGAACTATGAGAGACGCCATTATAGAAGCATTTTTTGACGAGAAAGATAAAGAAACAGTGCAGATAGTCCAGAATGCGTATGACTTAACAAATGATTTTGGAGAAGTTGCTGAAATAGCAAAGGCAAAAGGAATTAACAGTCTTAAGAACATTCCACTTACTGTTGGAAGGCCTATTAAAGTAATGCTTTACATGAAGGCAAAAAACATAAGCGACGGCTTTGAAAGGGTCGGGAAGCCCGCTGCCATAGAGTACAAGTACGACGGCTTTCGCATTCAGCTGCACGGCAAAAACGGCAGCATTAAACTATTCACTAGGCGGCTTGAGGATGTCACAGCTCAGTTTCCAGACATTGTGAAAATTGTCAAAGGCTTAATAAAAGCGGACGAGTTTATTCTCGACGGCGAAGTGATAGGTATTGATGCAAAGACGAAGAAATGGCTTCCTTTCCAAAACATTTCCCAGCGCATAAAGCGAAAGTATGACATTGAAAAAGTTGCAAAAGAAGTTCCTGTAATGCTCAACCTTTTTGATGCCATGCAGGTTAAAGGAGAGAACATTATCAATAAGCCTTTTAGAGAGAGGCGCACTATGCTCAAAAAAATAACAGAAGAGCAGCCAAATAAGCTAGAGCTGGCCAGGCAAATAATAACTTCAGACGAGAAAAAGGCTGAGGACTTTTATAAGGAATCCCTTAAAAAAGGCAATGAGGGGATAATGATGAAGAATCTGGAAGCTGTTTATAAGCCGGGCTCGCGCGTCGGCTACGGCGTTAAGGTAAAGCCCACCATGGAAAACTTGGATGTTGTCATAACAGGAGCGGAATGGGGTGAAGGAAAAAGGGCGAACTGGCTTACAAGCTTCACAATAGCAATAATCGACGATGACAAAAACCTTCTTGAGGTCGGGAAAGTTGGCACAGGCATTAAGGAAAAGGAGGCTGGGCTGACATTCGAGAAATTAACAGGCCTGCTTAAGCCGCTGATCATCTCAGAAAAAGGGCGCGAAGTCAAAGTAAAGCCAGAAATCGTTATTGAAGTGAGCTATGAGGAAATCCAGAAAAGCCCGACTTATTCTTCAGGCTACGCGCTTAGGTTTCCAAGAGTTATCAGCTTAAGGGAGGACATGTCAGCTGATGACTGCAGCACATTAAACGTTCTAGAAGACCTCTATCAAAATCAGAGATGAAAACATTTTTTATCCACCAGTTGTTTCATTTTTGAAACAATATTTCAAAAATGGAAATATTTATATATTTGCTCTGCTTTCCACACAAAAATGAAAAACATCGAGCTTCTCAGCAATTTGTTTGACCGCAAAAAGCTCAGCATACTCAAAGTCTTTTTTGACGAGCCAGAGCACCAATTCTATTTGAGGGAAGTTGCAAAGAAATCAGGCATTCCAGTAGCAACGACTTACAGGTTTGTCAAGCAATTACTGCAGGCTGGCATAATAAAGCAGATAATGGTTAACAAGTTTAAGCTTTACCAGCTTGCCTCAAATGACAAAAGCAAATTCCTAGAGCAATTCATAAAAGAAGACAAAAAGGCATTAGACGTATTCACAGAAAAAATAGCAGTTATAGAAGGCGTCGAGTCAATCATAATGCAGGGCAAGCCAACAAAAAACAAGGCAAATATCCTTATAATAGGAAAAAACATAGACTCGAACAAGGTGAAGGAAGCAGAGGTTGAGGTAAGGGAAGAGTACGGATTTAACATTTACTCTCTTTCCCTAGAAAGGGTGCAGTTCGAGCAGATGCTGCAAATGGGGCTTTACGCAGGAGAAAAAAAGGTTCTCTGGAGCAAGCCGGAATAATTTTGCCCTGAAACAAACAAGGTTTTAATAAGAAGATGAAAAAAAGCAAGAAGATGCTTGACAAAAAGCGGCTTGAGGAAATCAACTTTCCCTATGAAGAAGTAAGAGAAGTGCAGGACGACCTTATACTCAGCGTGCAAAATGCTCTGGAAAAGGGCAAAAACCTGATAGTGCACGCGCCAACAGGCCTTGGAAAGACCGCTGCAACTCTGGCTCCTGCGGTTTCTTATGCTGTAAAGAATAAAAAGACTGTTTTCTTCTTGACATCAAGGCACACGCAGCATTTCATAGCTGTGGACACTATAAAAGAGATGAAAAAAAAGTTCGGATTAAAGGTTCTAGGAACTGATATTATAGGCAAGAAGTGGATGTGCGTGCAGCCTGGCTCAAGATTGCTCAGGACAGGCGAATTCGCTGATTACTGCAGGGCAGTCCGCGAGGAGGGAAAATGCGAGTTTTACACTAATGTAAGAGACAACTCAAAGGTTTCTGTGAGAGCAAAGGCTGCTATTGATGAATTAGAACCTTTTAATCCCATGCACACAGAAGACATAATAAATCATTGCAAAAACAAAAAGCTCTGTCCGTACGAGGTAAGCATGCTCATAGCAAAAAAATCATCTGTCATCATAACAGACTATTATTACCTGTTCCATCCTCAAATAATGCAGAGCTTCCTGGCAAAGCTTGACAAGGAGATCGAGGATTCTATAATAATAATAGATGAGGGCCACAACCTTCACTCAAGAATAAGGGACCTTGCGACTGAGAAAATCTCAACCAACACATTATTAGGGGCTGTCAGAGAGGCGAAAAAGTACGGCTATGACGAGGCTCTTGAATGGCTTGTTGCTATACAAGACGTGCTGAATGAAATGTCAAAAAGCATGAAGCACAACGAAGAAAAGCTTGTTGACAAAAAAAAGCTCGTCGACAAAATCAATAAAATACGCGATTATGACAGTTTAACAGCTGAGCTCAGTTTTATTGCAGACGAGGTAAGGTCTATGAAGAAAAGAAGCTACATAGGCTCTGTTGCAAGGTTTCTAGAAGCGTGGAAAGGACCAGACCACGCCTTTACAAGGATAATAACAATGAGGGACAACGTCACAACAATTTCTTACAGGTGCCTTGACGCATCAATACTGGCAGGAGACATTATCAACAGCGCCCACTCAACAATTATTATGAGCGGAACCTTAACGCCGATCTCAATGTTTCGCGACCTGCTTGGAATAGAGAATGCTGTTGAGAAAAAGTATGAGAGCCCTTTTCCCTCCCAAAACAGGCTTAACCTCATAGTACCTTTAACAACAACGAAGTATGCTGCGAGGAGCAATGCTCAGTACAAGGAGATCGCAAAGGTTCTCGGCAGAATTCTTGACGCCATTCCAGGCAATGCGCTTGTCTTTTTCCCAAGTTATTTCTTGAGAGATTCTGTAAATTCTTTCCTGGAGTGCAGGAAAACAATAATGATTGAGGAAAACAGGATGACTAAAGAGGACAAAAAGGAATTGTTGGACAAGTTCAAGGAGTACAAGGATGTCGGAGCTGCTTTGCTCGGAGTTGTTTCCGGAAGCTTCGGAGAGGGAATTGACCTTCCAGGCGACTTGCTTAAGGGGGTTGTTATAGTGGGACTGCCTTTGCAGGTGCCTGACATGGAAACAAAACAACTCATTAATTATTATGACAAGAAGTTCGGTCGCGGCTGGGATTACGGTTACGTTTTTCCTGCCTTTAACAAGATCCTGCAAAACGCGGGCAGGTGCATAAGAAGCTCTAAAGACAAGGGCGTTGTTGTTTTTCTTGATGAAAGGTACGTTTGGCCCCAATACACGAGATGCTTTCCAGAAGACTCTGACTTAGAAGCAAGCAAAAAACCAGAAGAAAGAATAAAAGAATTCTTTAACTCTATTTAATCAGAACCATTTTCTTCGTGATTGGCCTTCCATCAAATTCAACCCTGTAAAAGTAAATGCCGCTTGCCACGTCTCTGCCTTCCTTGTCTTTGCCATCCCATTCTATAATGTGCTGCCCAGCCTTCATAATGCCATCCACAAGAGTGTCAATCCTCCTGCCTGCCACGTCAAAAACGTCAATCCTTACTCTGCCTTCCCTCTGTAAAGTGTAATTAATACTCGTTGTAGGATTAAAAGGATTGGGATAATTCTGCCCAACACTAAACAAGGGTATTGGCGTTATGTCAGGAACACCTGTTGTTGGGTTTGGAAGCCAGTTTCTGTAATCAACAAAGCCATAAGCTGGGTTGTCTAAAGAATCAATTATTGTTGAAATGTTGCACGGGAATTGCGGGCAAGCTTCCATCTCAGCAGTTGCTTGCGGCCCCCAGTAATTGTACTGGGCATCAACATTATTAGGAAGCTCATTCCTGAACGTTGAGTCAGGGCTCACAAACTCATTATTGCGTAAAATACCTGATGATGTTTGTGCAGCTGATGCTCTTTGTCCACTCTTGAGGATAGGTTGTCCTGGTGGAATAAAGAAATATATGTCAGCATTATTGTCATGAAAATTATTACCCTGTATTAAATAAGGAGCTCCCTGTACGTATATGCTCACTCCAATATTTGAGTTTGCAATTTCACTATTTGAGATGGACAAAGTATCCTGAAATATTTGTTGTTGGGCAAGCATTTGCGCTGCAGAACCTGAGCTTATGTCAATATCAATGCAGGACTCAAAGTCAAAAGCATCGGAAATTATATTAGAGAAGTGGCAGCTGTCAATAACTGCTATGGCATTCATCATGTGAACCCCCCATCCTCCACCAATATATGTTGGATCTCCCTGAAAGTCACTGATTGTTGTCCCTCTTATGGTTGGGAAAGCAAAGCCGCTTCCTCCGCCAGTCACATCTATTCCTACTGAGAAAAAGTTTGTTATTGTGACATCCTTTATTAAAGGAGTCAAAGAAGGCGGAGAATAAGAGTCATTAATGCTTATCGCTGTTTCTAGGCTGTCAAAAACGCAGTTCCTTATTATAGGACCGTTGTTTGTTGTTGTTCCTTGGCGTGACACTTGAATACCCTGGATGTGGTGCCCTGAAGTTGGAGACCACGTTGGATATGGCTTAAAAGTAAACCCTTTAATTACTGATGAGGTATCCCCTGGAACAAGACTCCAGCTAGTATAATCCGCATTAATCATTACATTAGTGTAGGTGCTGTCATCCATAACGGGCCTTAAGACTGTGTTTGCCGGGTTGGGGTCTGTTGCAATTAGTGATACCTTGTCCGGCAAGACAATATTATAAATATAACCCCTATGAGTGTAAAGATTATATTCTCCTGGCTCAAACATGAAGCTGTCTCCTGGTGAAGCATAGAATACTTCATAAATAAAACTTGAGTCCATATCTGCTGGCGTTACTGGTATCTGCCTTGCCTCCGCATTATTGACAATATCAGCCAACTCAACTTTTGGCTTTTCAGAATTAAGGAATGATCTGAACGGCCTTGCAACGTCAAGCTTTAAAGGAGCTAATGACAAAAGCGCGCTTAATGCTGCAATTGTTAATCCTCTCCTCATATAAATCACCCTAACAGTTTTTTTCTCTTTACCTTTCTTTTATTACTTAATTATTTCTTAAATTATAATTAGTTTTCTCTTCTCAAAAACAATTTTTTTAGAA
>RFII01000075.1 GCA_003695265.1 Candidatus Woesearchaeota archaeon
AATAAGCTTATTAAAAGGTTTTTTGTTACCACAAACAGGATAAGCGCTTTTGATTATTAAAAGGTTTATTCACCAAACTCAATATCGCTAATAATTACCTCAACTTTTTTTGCCCATCCTGGTGGTGCATCATCAATAACATACCCCCAATCTTTAACATAATTGAATTCTTGCTAAACTTATTATCCTATTTTTTATAATTAAAATTTATCATCACTTAGTGTTCAATAATTAACCCTAAAAAGCGCAAGGTTTATATAGGAAGTATTCACATAAAAAACAGGGAAAAATGATTAATATTCTGCGAGCATTCATAAACAAGGTTTTCAAGAACCTGTTTAAGAAAAAGAAGCATATAAAGCTTGGCCTGTACGGCCCGCCGAACGGTGGAAAAACAACTCTTGCTAATAGGATTTGCCAGGACTGGCTCGGCGAGGATATGGGCAAAGTAAGCAACATAGCCCATGAAACAAGAGAAATCCAGATTAAGGAGCAGATTAACATAAAGTCTAATGGAAAACAGCTCTCATTCAACCTTGTTGACACGCCTGGAATAGCAACTAAGATTGATTACGAGGACTTCTTGAAAGCAGGCATGAAAGAAAAGCAGGCTAAAAAGCGCGCAAAAGAGGCTACGCGCGGCGTAATAAACGCTATAAAATGGCTTGATGAAATGGACACTGTCATAATTGTTCTTGACTCGACAAAAGACCCTTACTCTCAAGTTAATATCACAATTATCGGAAATTTGGAAGCAAGAAAAATTCCTGTTATGATTGTCGCGAACAAGATTGACTTGAAAAAGTCGAACATAAAAAGCATTGAGGCAGCTTTCCCGCAGTACAACGTCGTGGGTATATCTGCGAAGTTCGGCAACAACATGGACAAGTTTTACGAGGCTTTGTTCGCGTTAGCAGGGTAAAAAGAGGTGCGAATGTGTTAACACTACAGTTCATTCCGTACTCGGAAATTGAGAATTTGCCTGCTGAGAAGAGAATAGCCAAACTGTTGAACATGGCTAAAGAGGAGAAGATCGTGCTGCTTGAGGGCCGGCTAAAAAGAGAGGAAGAGGCAGAGCTTATAAGAAGAACAATGGAGGAGGTTGACCGCAAATTCAAAGGCATTGAGCTCGGCGTTGTTTACCCTAAAAAACATAATAACTCTGCCGGGCTGAAAAAAATAAAAGAAGGCTTTGTCAACATGCTGCTTGGAGACAGGCAGGGCTTTACTATTGTCGGCCCAGCAACGATTGTCAAGGAGATCAAGCAGGATCCTAACAAGATTCAGCTCTTCACAAAAGATGTGAAGAGGAAGAGGAAGCGATAATGCCACACCAATGCGTGAGATGCAATAAGATTTATGATGACGGCTCCCAGGAGATTCTTCATGGGTGCTCTTGCGGCGGAAAACTTTTCTTTTTCATAAAGAAGAGGTACTTGGAAGAAAAGCCGGCAACTGTTGCTCTCTCTAAAAAAGAGAAGAAGCAGATAGAAAAGGATGTTTTTGACCTGTTAGGAACACAAATAGATAGGGATAAACCGGTAATATTAGACCTTGAAGCTATTAGAATTCTTAAGCCTGGAAAGTACGAGCTTGACTTAGTGCATCTGTTCAAGAATGAGCCTCTCATATACAAGCTTGAAGAAGGCAAGTATATGATTGACCTGATTCAGACTTTTAAGAACATTAGAGAGAATAAATAATGATTTTAGTAGATGCGCACGCACACCTTGATGATAAAAGCTTTAAAGACATTTCTGAAGTTGTTGGCAGAGCTGAGAAGGTTGGTGTGAAAGAGGTTATTACTAATGGGGTAGGACCAGCTTCGAACCGCAAATCGCTTGAGATAGCAAGAAAGTTCTCGATTGTAAAAGCCGCGTTAGGGATTTATCCCTGTGAGGCTGATAAGATGAGCAGCGAGGAGATTTCTGCCGAGATTGATTTCATTGAGAAAAATAAAAACAAGGTAATTGCTATTGGCGAGGTCGGCCTGGATTTTTATTGGAAGCCTTATGATGAAAAAAAACAGAAGGATGCATTTCAGAAGTTTATAGGATTAAGTGAGAGGCTGAGAATACCATTAATAGTTCATTCGCGTAAGGCAGAAGCTGAAGTTATTGAGATGATTGAGTCAAGCAGGGCAAAGCCGTTAATTCACTGTTTTGGGGGAAGTATGAAGCTTGCAAAAAGGATTGCAGACAACGGCTGGTCATTCTCTATTCCATGTATTGTTGTGCGTGACGACCATTTCCAGCGCCTGGTAAGAGAGGTGAATATCAGCCAGTTGCTTACTGAGACTGACTCTCCTTATTTAGCTGCAAGAAAAGATGAGAGGAACGAGCCTGCTTTTGTCTTGGAGTCTGTGAGGAAAATCGCAAGTCTTAAAGGATTAGACGTTGAGGAGGCAGCAAATATTATTTACATGAATTATCAGCGCTTGTTTAAGTAAAACTTTAAATATGTCGGCTTTCCTTCACCTAAAAATGAGCTTGAGTGAGAAAGAAATCAGTGAATTCAGGGTTCTGCTAGAAAGCTCTGAAAAACCGTTTTTCATGTTTGATGACGATCCTGACGGGCTGTGCTCTTTCCTCCTGCTTTACAGGGCTGTTATGAGGGGCAGGGGGCTGCCTATTAAGGCAAGACCTGCTTTGGATGAGAGTTTTGTGAGAAAAGTCGTTGATTACAGCCCTGACAGGGTGTTTGTTTTAGACAAGCCTTTAGTAACTCAGGAGTTTATTGATGAGGTTAACAGGGATGTTGTGTGGCTCGATCATCATCCTCCTGTCAAGAGGCGCAAAGTAAAGTATTTTAACCCGATGCTGAATAATGCTAATGACAACAGGCCGACTTCTTACTGGGCTTACAAAATAGTTGATGGTGATTTGTGGGTTGCAATGACTGGATGTGTTGCTGACTGGCACATCCCTGATTTTGTCGGAGAGTTCAGAAAAAAACATCCTGGTCTGCTTCCAGAGAATATTAGAAAGCCTGAGGACGCGCTTTTCAAATCGAGGATAGGGGAGCTTGCAAGAATTTTCTCGTTTGTGCTGAAAGGAAAAACAAAGGAGGTGTTGCAAAGCATAAAAGTATTAACAAGAATAAAATCTCCTGAGGAAATTCTTGATCAAACAACAGCGCAGGGCAAGTTTATTTGGAAGCGCCAAAAAAGGATTCATGATGAATATAGGGAGATTTTGTCTGGCATAAAGGTTGGAGAAGACAAGATTGCTGTTCACATTTACAAGGCCAATAAGATGTCTTTCACTTCTGAGCTGAGCAATGAGATTATTTACAGGCACCCTGACAAAATTGTTATTATTGGAAGGGAGAAGTCAGGCGAGATAAAGTCATCTATAAGGTCTTCCGACGTAAAGCTTCCTCCAATTATAGAGAAAGCGCTCAAAGGCTTGAACGGTTATGGCGGCGGCCATGACAACGCGTGCGGCGCATGCGTCAAAAAAGAGGATTTCCCAGAATTCTTGAGGAGGATGAAGAAAGAAGTGAAAAAAGCTTTAATATAACAAGTCTTTTTGTTGTTTTATGGCCGAGATAAAGATTGTCTGCACTGATTTGGATGGGACTCTTGCGCAGTATGACCGTGGCGAATTCCACAGCTCATGGGATGCTTTAGCATGGGTATTGCCAGATGATAGAAGAAAAGAATGGGATGAAAACTTAAAAAAGTATTATCCGCGCCCAGACTTGTATGAGGAATGGAACAGGAAAGACGCCCAGTTGTTAAAAGGAATTCCCATTAAGGATGCTGAGAAGGTATTGTTTCCAATACCTTACAGCCCAGGAGCAAGAGAGTTCTTTATAGAAAAATCAGGCAGATACATAACAGGGATTCTCAGCTCTGGCATTGATATTGTGGCAAGGCGCGCCTGCCAAGAATTAGGTATGAACTTCTGGCGCGCAAACGTTTTTGGAGTTAGAAACGGAAGGTTTGATGGAAGTGTTGAGCAGATTGACATGTGGAGAAAGCATGAAGTCCTGTTGGAAATTCTTGCAGAAGAGTTTCCAGGAATAAAGCCTGAAAATGTTTGTTATGTTGGAGACCACGAAATTGACATTGCTGTGTTTAAGGTTGTTGGCTTGCCAATAGCTATGAACCCTAAGAACAACGACGTGGTCGAAGCTGCTGAGGGAAGAGTAATAACTGATTTTAGGGAATTAGAAGAGTATCTTACTTGAACTTTATGTTCTGCATGCTTTTCATGCCACTCATTTTCTTAAGCATTTTCTCCATCTGCTTTGGAGAGTCGCCCTTGAGCATTTTCATCATTTTTTTGCTCTGCTTGTACTGTTTGAGAAGTTCTCTTATTTCCTTCATGGAGCAACCAGAACCTTTGGCAATGCGCTCAATTCTAGAAAGTGATATTATCTCGGGCTCCTCAAGCTCTTCTTTTGTCATGGAATCCATTATGTAGCGCCATTTCACAAGCTTTTTCTCCTGAACCTGAAGCAGGTCTTTAGGCATTTTCAACTGGCCAAATCCGGGAATCATCTCCATTATTTTGCCTAAAGGACCCATTTTTCTCATTGTTTCCATCTGCTCGTAAAGGTCAATTAGGTTGAAGTCTCCTTTTAGAAACTTCTTGCCCATATCCTTTGCTTCTTCTTCGCTGATAGCCTCATTTGCTTTCTCGAGCAGTGCCTCAAGGTCACCCATTCCAAGAAGCCTGCCCACAAATCCTTTGGGCCTAAACTCTTCCAAGTCCTCGGGCTTCTCTCCTGTAGTTATGAACTTGACAGGCGCGTCTGTGACTGAGCACGCTATCAGTGCTCCGCCGCCTTTGGCAGTGCCGTCCATCTTTGTTATAATGACACCTGTAACGCCGCAAGAGTCATGGAATGCCTGCGCCTGCTTCTCAGCTGCCTGGCCCACATCAGCCCCTATTATGAGGAGCGTTTCGTTCGGCTTGATTTTTTTTGAAAGGGAATTTATTTCTTTTATGAGGTCGTCAGACAAGGCGTCCCTGCCTGCCGTGTCTATTATCACAATATCAAATTTGTTGAGTTCTGACTCGTGCTTTTCCCATATTTTAAGAGCGTCTTTCTCTTTTTTGTCTATGAAAACAGGAGCGTTCACTTGTTTTGCGACTTGCTCTATTTGCTCCATTGCTGCAGGCCTGTGAACGTCTAAGCCGACAAGAGCAACCTTGAAGCCGCGCTTCATAAAGAACTTAGCGAGCTTCCCAGAAGAAGTCGTCTTGCCGTTTCCAAAAAGGCCCACAAGCATTATCTTGAAAGGCTTTCCCTTAACGTCAATCTTATAACCCTCGCCTCCAAGGAAAGCTACCAATTCCTCGTAAACAATGTTGATTAAGTGCTCTTTTTTTGTCAGCCCTGAAGGGGCTTCTTCTTTTAGCGCTCTTTCTTTTATTTTTTTTGTAAGGTCAAACACAAGCTTTACGTTGACGTCAGACTGGAGAAGAGCTTTCTGGATTTCCTTGATTAACTCATTTATCAGCCTTTCATCTACAAAAACGCTCTTTGCTATTTTTTGCAGAGTATTTTTCAGAGAGCTCCCTAGCTTTTCAAGCACCATGAGCTAAGAGAAAGCCTGTTTATTTATAAAAGTAACTAAAAAAATAAAAAATAAGAATTAGTCAGAGGCCAACGCCCATACCTGCTTGAAAGCAACAACTATCGCTGCAGGAGCGACAAGCACTGTAACATATTTCAGAATTGCTGTTAATATTCCTCCGAGGAATTCTCCCAAGCCGCTCAAAGCTCCGGTCGTTATCACAAGGGTTATTGTTGCCACTAAAAACGGCGTTGATTCCTTCTCTGTTATGTTGAGAAAGCCAATAACCAAGCCCAACACAATCAGGATCCACACCCAGAGCCCATCATCCATTCCCGGGCTGATAAGGCCTATTATCACGGCAATAAGAATGCCAATCAAGAAAACCCACTTGCCAAAGCCAGCGTCTTTTTTCGCCATTTAATCACCCCCAAAATATCCTTAACAAAAAATATTGGTTTTTCCATTATAAATAATTTGCTGTTTTTAAGAAGGTAAATTAATAAAATTAAAATAAGTCAGATAACTTTAAAGTTTCATGGTGCGCTACCCTAAGATTTCTGACACTCCGGAC
This sequence comes from Candidatus Woesearchaeota archaeon, assembly GCA_003695265.1. GTDB lineage: Archaea > Nanobdellota > Nanobdellia > Woesearchaeales > J072 > J072. The sequence continues at coordinate 6,105 of RFII01000075.1, forward strand.
AAGTTTGACTTAAAAGGGAACAAGCTTTGCAGGAATTGCAGCAAGCAAATTGCAAAGGGGAGAAGGCATTACTGCTCTAAGAAATGCATGGAAGATTTCAACAGGAATAACTCATGGTATTTTGTCAGGAAAGACGTTCTTAGAAGAGACAATTACAGGTGCAGCATCTGCAAGAAGAGGTTTAGGAAAGCAGATCTTGACATTGATCATATAATACCTGTGAGGATGGGTGGAAAGCTCTTTGAGAAAGCCAATCTTAGGACTTTATGCAAGGAATGCCACAAGGCAAAGAGCAGGCTTGACAAAGAGGCGCTAAACTATTAATTGTTTTTTGAAAAAAGAATAGTATGCGCCGGCCGGGACTTTCAACAGATTTTACCGTTGAGGTTCGTGAGACTTCACGCAGTGAACGTCTCACTAAAACGCTTTTTACCAGATTTTGGCAAAAATCTGTTTCGAACCCGGATCGACGGCTTGGAAGGCCGTAATCATCTATGGCAACCGGTTGCGAACGTTAGT
>RFII01000076.1 GCA_003695265.1 Candidatus Woesearchaeota archaeon
GCATTGTCTTTATGGTTGTTCATATAATCAAGAATGTTATCAATTATAGGATAACACTCTCTTGCTTTTTTCTCATTAATTTTTTTTATTATTTCCCTTACTTGATTCTTAAAAACTTTTGAAGAGTTAAAAAAATCAAAAATTTTTATTCCTAAAAATGCGCCTTGAAGGTATAAGTCAGCATAATCCCCCTGAAGAAGGGTTCTCTCAAAGTCTAGAATGGCTGGCTGCTTTTCCTCAATGGTTTCCCAGTCAGCAGCAAGTTCAGCATAGTACCTGATTTTCTCGACATAATAATCGTGCAAAGGCCCGTCGCAAAAACCGTAGTTCACAATCCAGAATCTGAAACAGAACAGTTTGTGCAAGCGCTGGTCTGTTTTGACAATTAGCTCTTCTGTCTTTCTTTTCTCTTTTTCGTAATCTTTCTTTATTTTTTCGAAGCCAGCAAACAATTCTTTTTGTTGCTGGTAGATAAATTTTTTGAATTCCTTGGGTTTGTTAAAATATTTTTTGGCTAGCTTCTCAAATAAAGGTATTATTTTTGGGAATTTTCTTGGGTAAAAATTGCAGAAACCTTCTAAATCGTTTGGAAGGCTTTTTGGAAATTGGAAAATGCTTTTATCAATCTGCTGCATAAACCACACCCTCATTAGCGTCAACAATCACCTTTTGCCCGTCTTTTAATTTTTTTGTTGCTGTTTGTGTTCCGACGATACAAGGAATATTGAACTCCCTTGCAACTATCGCAGCATGGCATAACATTCCGCCCATATCTGTAACAATAGCGCCAGCCCTTCTTATCTGCAATAAAAAGTAGGGTCTTGTCATAGAAGTCACAAGTATGTCGCCTGGCTTAATTTTTTCCAATTCTTTCCTGGTTGTCTTGGCTCCGAGGAATATGTTTCTTACTATTCCTTCAACCCTTCCAGGATGGGCTGGAAAACCCTTGCAAAGAACTTTTTGCCTGACATCATAATCTCTTAGGAATTTCATTAATTCTTTCGCTACTGTCTTATATTCTTTTGATTCTGTAATCCACTGCCTCTTATTATGCGAGACAGGCACATGGTCCATGTACAGTTCTCCAATGATCTGTTTTGTTTTTGGGTCTTTGCCCAAACCGATTTTGTCATAGCTTGTGATTAGCCTTCCTTTCCTGAAAGTGTTAAACCCGTAATACTCTTTAACTGAGCCAGCTAGTTTAAATCCGAACCAGCCTTTTAATATGTGGCCATCATCCAATTTAAGTGAGAATTCCTTTTTTCCGTCCGAAGTTAGTTTTGGAATAATTTCTTTGCATTTCTTGTTGTTGATGTTTATTTCCACTTCGTTTGTGCTTATGAAAGGGCCAAACCTTATTCCAAACTCGTCTGCAAGTTTGTCAATCTCTTTCTTATCAACTTTAACAATAATATTATTTATTTTTATATGAGTGTAGCTTTCCTTTGACCCTTTCCTTACTATTAATGGGTATTTGTCCCACCTACCTGATTTCATCCATTTTGACTCATCAAATTCCACGCAATACTCTTCATTTATACCAATAGGAGATGTTTTGATACTGAATTTTGTTCCCAAGCTTAAACAAGCAGTTTTGAGCCCCAGACCGAATTTTCCAAGTTTTTCACTCTTTTCTTTTGTGCTAAAACCGAGTTGAAGAACTTTTGATGCAATATCTTTCGGCATTCCGTGTCCGTTGTCAGAAATCTTTATTTCTTTCTGGTTTATTGTAATATCAATCTTCAGCTTTTTATTTGGCAGGGCTGCGTCAATAGAATTATCTATCAGCTCAGCAATAGCCTCGCTAAGGCTGTAACCAGACTGCCCTAATTTTAACATAATGCTCCTGTGAGGGGTAATGTCAACGTATTCTACTATTTTTTTTGCTGGTTTCTCCATTGTGTTAAAAAATATTGTTTTGTTATGACTATATAAATTTTGCTTTTTATGTTTAGAAAAAATTATAAAAGAATAAAATTAATGAACAAAGAATGGTTAAAGAGTCGCATTTTAAGAAGTTTGTTGAACTTTATAATATTCTTACACAACTTTTAGAGGCTGCTGAGCAGACTAATTTCAGTTTAGTGCAAGAGCGTTGCAGAAGTCTTGAATCTGCTTGTAAATCAATTAAGAAAGACATCAAAGAGGTTTCTAATCATGAGATAAGGAGGGAAGGGGAGAGTATAATTAAAATATGTGAAAAAATAGAACCATTAAGTAAAAATATTAAAAAAATAATTTCGAAGAAGTTTTTGGAGCGCGTGAGAAATTTTGTATTATCAATCAAAAGGCATCTTTTTGAAGAAATCAAGATAGTTGTTGTTTGCCAGCATAATCAAGCAAGAAGCCAACTGCTTCAACATTACCTTCAGAAATATTTATTAGAATATCCTGAGAATTATGTTGTTGATTCAGGAGGTGTAGAACTGAAAGGAACAAGGCCTATTAACCTCAAACTGAAGGCAATTCAGGCAGGGCAGCATAAGTTACTTGAAACATTAAAATGGGCTGAAGAAAACGATCCTACATTGTATAAAATTTTAGCTGAGCAGTACAGCGAGGAAGGTTTGAAAGGGGCAAAAGGTGGCTTGCATGAGATTGATTCATTAACTGATGCAGTTGCAAAACCCTTAACAAGAGATATGATTCAAGAAGCTAATCTTGTGATATGTGTATCTAAAGATGTGTGGGAAGTCGCTAAAGAAAAGTTTGGAAATGACAGGAAAATTGTTCCTATCTCTGCATTGCTAAAACTGGGAGATCATGAAATTGAAATAAAAGGCAGATTTGGCCTGAAAGTTAGCATGTTAGAGCATTGGAAAGCAACAAGAAGGGTTAGGGGCATCGCAAAAAGGTTGGCGAAAGTGCTTCATGAAAGGTTTTCTCGAAAACAACAATCCTTTTGGTAAAATAATATTTTATAGGGGTTAAGTGTTATTTCTTATATTATTAACAAAAAATAGTTAAGTTTTAAATATTATCAGCTATTGCTAATAGTTCGTGAGGCTTCAAGAAGTGAATGTTTAACTTAATTGCATTTAACCAAGTTTGGTTAAAGTTTGCAGTGCTGGTCTAATTGGCAATTGTCTTGTCCGTTGACACCAAGGCTATGTAGGGTGTAAGCAAGCTTAACCCTATGGAAAAAGGTTCGTAGCATTTCACGAAGTGAATATGCCACTTAAGCACATTTGATCAAACTTTGGTTAAAGTTTGTGGCGGTAGTAGTTTAATGGTAGAATACAGGACTGTGGAAGCAAAGCTGTGGAAATCCTGTGGCGGGGGTTCGATAACAGTGTTCGGAGCGCGGTTTTCGGAACGCGGCAAAAGCACTCATCACTGCCGAGTTCTGGCTATTGAGCACTGACCGCTGTAGAAAGTCCCCCCTACCGCCCTTTAAATTGCTTTTCGAGTTTAAAAAAGATGAAGGAATTCCTCTTAAGGGAGTGGAAGGAAAAATACGGTTTCTCAGAAAAACTGCTAAAGGCCTTTGAGAATGTTCCTAGAGAATTATTTGTGAGAGAAGATGACTTTGGAAGGGCTTACGGTGATTATCCCTTGCCGATTGGCTATGGCCAGACGATTTCCCAGCCGACAACAGTTATGATTATGATAAATGCTCTGGAGTTAAAGCCGACAGACAAAGTGTTGGAGATTGGTGCTGGAAGTGGTTATTGCGCGGCATTAATGTCAAAGTTGGCAAGAGAGGTTGTTTCTGTTGAGATTATTACTGAGCTCGTTGAACTTGCCAGGAGTAATTTGAGAAAAGCAGGCATTAAGAATGTCATTGTTGTTGAGGGTGACGGCAGCTTGGGTTATGGGAAGAAGGCACCTTATGACAAGGTAATGGTTACTGCTGCTTGCCCGAAAATACCAAAGCCGTTGATTGAGCAGTTAAAGCCAGATGGAATCCTTGTTGCGCCTGTCGGCGCTTACAGTCAAAGAATGATTAGGATAAAGAACGGAAAAAAAGAGGATCTTGGCAGTTTCGTGTTTGTTCCTTTAAGAGGGAAGCACGGGTTTTAGGCTTTGTTAACGCTCTTAAAAAGAATCATTTTGCTCTCAACAATTTTTTGAACTGCTTCTGTTGCTTTTGGCAGGTATTTTGTCGGGACAAACATTTTCGGGTCTTTCAAAGATTTCCTGATGCTGCTTGAGAACGCCACCCTCATCTCAGTGTTTATGTTAACCTTTGATATTCCTAGGGATAGTGCTTTCCTGATCTGGTCTTTTGGTATGCCTGAGCCTCCGTGAAGGACCAGCGGCTTCTTAACCATTTTGTGTATTTTCTTCAGCAGCTCAAAATTGATGTGTGGAATTCCTTTCCATAGGCCGTGAACGTTCCCAATAGTGACAGCCAATGAGTCCAAACCTGTTTTTTCTGAGAATTCCTTTGCCATTTCAGGGTCAGTGAAGGATATTGTTTTAAGAACTTTTGAGTAGCCTTCTTTTTCATGCAAAGTTGATGAGCCGCCCACGTGGCCAAGCTCAGCCTCAACCCAGACGTTGCGCTTATGCGCATAATTAACAACTTTTTTTGCTGTTTTAAGGTTGTCTTTAAAAGGAAGAGCTGAGGTGTCTATGTGCACGGAGGGGTACCCTGCTTGGATTGCTTTTTTCACGTACTCAAATGATTTTCCGTGGTCTAAGTGCAGGAAAAACTTGGCTTTTGTCTGTTTTTTCAGTGTTTTGAATATTGCAACAGCCATTTCAAGGCCTAAATGCTTTGATTCTCCTTCAGAGGTTTCTATTATGAACGGCGCTTTTTTTGCAACTCCCATCCTTACAATTGCTTGCACTATTTCTAACGTTGAGAAATTAAACGCTCCTAATGCGTAGCCCCTTCTCTGCGCATCATTGAAGTACGCTTTTATTGTCTTGTACATTATAACCTCCTCTTTTTCACATTAGCCTTTGTTTTTTTCATAGCAATCATTAATTCGCGGTAGCTCAGCAGCTTGTTTTTTGCTCCGTAATGCTGGATTACGGATTCTGAGTTTGTCTGCGCCATTTTAAGGCATGTCGCAAGGTCGTTTTTCCTTAGTATTCCTGATAATAGTGTTGAGGCAAACGCGTCTCCCGCGCCTGTTGTTTCAAGTATTCTGACTTTTGAAGGCTTAAGAGTGTAGTAGTACATGCCGTCCGACGCTGTTGTGGGGTTGTGGCCGTCAGTAACCACTGCTATTTTTGGGCCTAAAGAGCGGAGCGCCTCGACAAGCTCAATCCCTGTTTTTTTTCCTACAAGGTATTGTGCTTCTTCTTTGTTCAGGACAAGAACATCGGTGCTTATAAGAATGTCTTTAAGGAATTCAGGCCCTTTCTCTGCCAAGTAGGAGCTAGGGTTGAACATGAGCTTTATTTTGTTTTTTGCTGCATACTTGGCTATTTTTTTAAGTGCAGCAAATGACTTGCCCATTAGCGCGGAGCAGTAAAACCACTTTGTCTTGAGCTTTTTCGTGTCTATTTGATCGAAGGAAAAGTTGTCGATTGCCCCTTTGTAAGTGAGGATTGTCCTGTCATGCTTTATGCTGTCAAGGATGACTGAGAATCCTGTCTGTGTTTTGCCAATGCTTCCTATGAACTTGACTTTCTCTTTTTTCAGCAGCTTAAGGACTAGTTTCGCGTTTTCATCATTGCCAAGCCTGCCAAGGTAAGCTACTTTGTGGCCTAGCCTTGCAAGAGAAACTGCTGTGTTTGTTCCGCCGCCACCGACCATGAACTGCAGGTCCGTAATTAAGATTTTTGTCCCGGAAGGGTAAGCTATAAGCTCTTCCTGAGAAGAAGGCGTTTGAATTGTGATAAGGTCAGACTTAGTTTTTACGAATGCATCAATGGTTGCGGAGCCAACAGTGATTACGTCAAACATAACTTAAATTAAGAACGGAATGGTATATAAATTTAATGAAAAAAAGAAAAGAATTAAGGAAGTAAAAAATTAGGGCTTAGCCAATGCGTAAACTTCTTTTAGGGCAACTACTACTGTTGCTGGAACGACAAATGCAAGGACAGCTGTTAAAATTCCGCTGATGTAAGGTCCAATAATTTCCATTGTTGCTAGAGTTGTGGCTGCGTTGCCCATGTAAGCTGTGATTACCAAAACAACTGATGCCAGCATGAAGTCTTTTGTGTCTTCTCCTGCAACGTTCAAGAAGCCGACAATTAGGCCGAATAATATTAGCAGAGACGTCAGCCATGGTGTTGCGCTTCCCAGCATTCCGCCGATAAGGCCTATAACTACTGATATTACGACGCCTATGATAAACGTCCATTTTCCAATCATTTTTTGCATATGGACCACCTCTATTTAGGAATTATGAGGAAATTGGTAAAAAACATATATAAAACTTTGTTACTATCAAAGAAGAACCACTAATCACACAATCTTGTTCAGTATATCATGAGCGTTCAATGCATTTATGTTGTCTTCTAGCTTTTTCTGTGCAGATTTCAATCGCATGGTCAAGTAGTTTTTTTCTGCTGAGGTTATGCGGGCGTGCTTATCTGCGTCGATAAGGCCGTAAGGGTAGCCCAAGAATAGGGGGTCTTTTGAATTCATGCTTAGATTGCTTAAAACATAGCCGATTTTGTCTTTTTGTTTTTTGAATATTTCAAACCTGAAGGTATGCTTTGAATTCTTGTGCAGCTTGGCAAGGATTAGCTCAGCAGGATGATTCTCATTTGTGATTGAAACAACAGGGTGATAATACCATATTTTCTTAGGAGCCAGATGGCTTATTGAGGCTATTAATGAATTTCCTTTTTTGGTCATCAACTCGCAGGTCTTGCATAATCCGCAGAGAATAACGTTTTTCTGCTCTGCTGCCGCCAACAACGGTTTCCAGAACTTTTCTTCATTGGTTATCTTGCTCTGGAGAGGGCCGTCCAGTATGATAATGTCGTCTTTGCAGAGTGTTTTTGCGATTTCTGTGGCAAAAGACAGCTCAAGAAATTTCCTGTATGCTTCGCCGACTGATGTTATGCTTACTTTGTTAAGCCCCTGCCTTAATGTTTTGTCGTCAAGATTAAAAGGCATGCCCTCAGTCTCTTCGCCATTATTTTTTCCTCTTATTATTCTTGTTTTAAACATTAGTTTATTGTCGCTCCTCACAGCTTTTGTTACGCAGTAAAATTCCTGTTTTTCTGATCCTGTTTTCCTGTTTTCCTTGAATATTGACGCATAAACCCGAATGAATGTCACGCAGAGGCTTGGAGTGTTTATTATGTGAGAGTTTCCGCCGTCGATAAAAACCATTTTTGGGCTGTTTATTGGTTTTGAAATTTCGTGAAAGTTAGCAGGAGAAAAAGGGATTCCCTTGTATCTTGTGTCAGAGAAGTCTGCCTCATCATCAAAACTTGGCTCTTCGGTGAAATGAAGCAGGTGGCTTATGATCTTGTTATGCATGAATCAGTGAGAGTTTTTGCATTTAAAAAGCTTGTTACTAAGAAAATATTATTTTCATGACTTATTAGTAATAAAAACCGAAAGATTTAAATAGTAGTTATGCCTACTATACAGTAGTTACAAGGTTTGTTAGTTGCGTGCTAACACCTGCATGTTAATGTTTATATGGAGAGAATTTTTTGTTTTCTCAACGATCATCACCCCTCACCAACATTCTCTCCATATAATTCTTTTTTTATTCTAATTGATTTCTAAAAAAAACTAATTTTTACAATAATTTTTACAATGAGACTTGCAGTCTCCTTGAACCTCTCGCATCAATGGTGGGTTCAAAGGGGAAGAACCACTTGTAAAAAATATTTTTTAATTATTACAACAGTTTTTGCAAACTTATATATAATTGGTATAATTTCCGCAGAGAACATGTATGAATTAATAATCACTGAAAAGCCTAAAGCTGCGCAAAAGATAGCAGACGCTCTGAGCGACGGCAAACCAAAAAAAGAAAACATTAACCAGGTGCCCGTTTACAGAATAAAACATGATAACAAGGAGATTGTTGTTGCGTGCGCAGTAGGGCATATTTTTGGCCTTGCTGAAAAAAACGGAAACAAATGGTCTTACCCGACTTTTGACATTGAATGGAAGCCATCATTTGAGATAAAAAAAGAAAGCGCGCACACAAAAAAGTATTATTCTGTCCTAAAAAAGTTATGCAAAAACGCGGATGTTTTTACTGTCGCAACAGACTATGATGTGGAAGGAGAAGTTATAGGACTGAATGTTGTGAGGTTTATCTGCAAACAAAAAGACGCGAGGCGCATGAAATTCTCAACTCTGACAAAGCCTGATTTGGTAAGGGCGTATGATTCTGCAGCGCAAACATTGGACTGGGGCCAGGCAAAGGCAGGAGAAACAAGACATATACTTGACTGGTTTTATGGCATAAACCTTAGCAGGGCGTTAAGCCATGCTATAAAGAAAGCAGGAATGTTCAAAATATTAAGCTCAGGCAGAGTCCAGGGACCTGCGCTAAAAATAATTGTGGAGCGCGAGAAAGAGATTCGCGCCTTTAAGCCAGAGCCTTACTGGCAGATTGAGCTGAAAGGCAGCGTGAAAAACGGCTCTTTGATGGCATGGCATTTGAAAGACAAATTTTGGGACAAAAAAGAGGCTGATGAAGTATTAAAAAAGACAAAAGGAAAAGAAGCTGTGATTGAAAAGATTGAAAAAACATCTTTCCAGCAGAAGCCGCCGTTCCCGTTCGACTTGACAAGCCTTCAGACAGAGGCGTACCGCTGTTTCAAGATATCTCCAAAAGAAACGCTTGCAATAGCTCAAGAGCTGTACATCTCCGGACTTATTTCATATCCGAGAACCAGCTCTCAGCAGCTTCCACCAGCAATAGGGTTCAAAAAAATATTGCAAGGGCTTGCAAAGCAGGCCAAGTACAAAGAATTAAGCGAAATGCTGCTAAAAAAAACCAAGCTGGTTCCGAATAATGGAAAAAAGACAGACCCTGCCCACCCGGCAATTTACCCAACAGGCATCGCGCCGAAAAGCCTGAATGAAAGAGAGCAGAAGATTTACGCGCTTGTTGTGAGGAGATTCCTAGCAACTTTTGGGGAAGCAGCAACAAGAGAAACAGTTAAGATAGTAATAAACTGCGGGCAAGAGCTTTTTGAGGCAAAAGGCACGCGCACCACAAAAGAAGGATGGCATATTTTCTATGGGCCTTTTGCAAAGATGAAAGAGGAGGAGATGCCAGCCTGCGAAAAAGGGGAAAAGGTCGATGTCAAAGAAATAAACGTTTATGATAAAGAAACAGAACCTCCGAAAAGGTACACTCCTGCTTCTATAATAAAGGAGCTTGAGAAAAAGAATTTGGGCACGAAATCGACAAGGGCGCAGATAATTGACACATTGTTTGCAAGAAAATATGTTACTGGAAGCCGCTCAATAGAAGCCACAGACCTCGGAATCCGAACTGTTGAGACTTTAGAGAAATACTGCCCGAAGATATTAGATGAAGAACTGACAAGGCGTTTTGAGGAGGAAATGGAAGATATTAGGAATCAGAAAAAAACAGAAGATGATGTTATTGATGAGGCAAAAGACGTTTTGCTCAAAATATTGGATGACTTCAAGAAAAAAGAGGAAAGCATAGGGGAAGATCTTATAAAAGCAACAAAAGACTCGGAAAGAAAAGAAAAAACACTAGGAAAATGCCCTAATTGTGAGAATGGAATGCTCATGATAAAAAAAGGAAAGTTCGGAAGGTTTGCGGCTTGTTCAGAGCATCCCAACTGCAAGACAACTTTCAGCCTTCCAAATAATGGAATAGTAACTGTTTCAGATAAGAAGTGTGATTCTTGTAGCCATCCGCTAATAACAATAAAGAGGCGTGGAAAAAGCCCTCAGGAAGTCTGTATTAATACAAAATGCCCGAAAAAGGACGTGGATGCTGTTAGTGAGAAACCATGCCCAAAATGTGGGGGGACACTCATACTGAGAAAATCGGTTTACGGCACGTTTTACGGCTGCAAAAGCTACCCTAAATGCAGGCACACAGAGAAGATTAATAATGGAAATAATTCAAAGTAACTTTTATTAGTGGTAAAAAAAACCAAAAGCTTTAAATATAAAGTTATGGAAGCGCTTTCTACTGCGTTATGATTTTGTTCTAGGAGGGGATCATGGCAGAGGAAAAAGACAAACAAGGAATAAGTGATGATGACTTTATCATAGAGGAAGATGAGGATTTTGAAGTTGTCAGGAATGAGGAAGGAATAGAAAATATGGAAAGGGAAGAAGAGCCGAGAATCAAAGAAAGCATAATACTTCCCGAAAAGAATGTGAGCATTGAGAAAAAACAGGAAATGCCAAAGACGGAAATACAAAAGAAACCTGTTGATAAAAAAGGCGTGGATTCTAATAAAAAGGCTGAAAGGAAGGAAGCTACAGTTAAGAAAAAGGCAAAGCCTATTAAGGCGCAGGAAGAAAGGCCGACGCAAAAGCCGAGAAAGGCTGAGAAAAAAAGAAAAGTTTCCAGAATTAAGAAAAGGCCTTCAAAAGAAGCAAGAAAAAAGAACAAGATAAACTTCATTCTTGTAATTAAAATATTATTGATAATAATCGCAGCAGTACTCATATGGAAAAACCTGTTTAATGATAATGGTGTAATTAATCATGATAATTCAACCCAGGAAAACATAACAACAAACATGCAAACACCTACTGGTGGCGAGGCTGTTACCTTAAAGATATTAGTGTCAAAAAGGTGCAAAGAATGCAGAGACTCGACAAACATAGGGAATGAATTAATATCAAACGGCGTAAACATAACTGACCAGCAAGTAATAGAGTATGAGAGTGAAGAGGGAAAAGAACTGGTGGAAAAGTACAACATAACAAAGCTGCCCACACTAATATTTTCTAAGGAGATTGATTCTTATAAAGATTTTCCAAAATTATGGGAAAAAATCGGGAGCATAGAAGAGGATGGATCTCATGTTATGAGGGTTATAAGCCCGCCTTATTATGACACTGAGCAAGAGAAAGTTGTTGGATTAGTAGATTTAATTTATTTGGTTGATGACATGTGTAAAGAATGTTATGATGTGAAAATTCACAAGAACGTTTTGAACAGGCTTGGAGTGAAAGTAAGAGGTGAGGAAACAATAAATATAAGCAGTGAAGAAGGAAAGTCCTTGATTGATAAATACAATATAAGGTATGTACCTACAATAATAATTTCTGATGATGTGTCGCTTTATTCAAACTTTGTTAATATTTGGAAAACTGTAGGCTCAATTGAGGATGATGGTTATTTCGTATTCAGGAATTTTACTGCGCTACCAAGAA